>NZ_JBAVFI010000730.1:0-5048 GCF_049588175.1 Mesobacillus sp. | reverse complement strand
GTCTTAAACTCAACGCTACATGGGAAATTTAATATATAAATTAAATCCTGTCATCCCAAATCCGCTTTAAAATCGTCTTTTCATCCGATACCACAAGTTCGAAAACATCTGGATTGGTCAGTTCCATAAGACAGTCATATCCGAAGCTTTCATTGAAATATCTCATTAGCAAGGTAGTCATATTGCCATGGCTGACCAGCAAAATATTTTCATCTTTGGAGCACAGTATGTCCTCCAGTAAGGATTTTGCTCTTTCCATGCCTGCTGTATGTGACTCTCCACCTTCGAACACTAAATCAAAATCATCAAAACTTTGTTTCAGCTTATCACGCCAATCTTCAAAGCTTACTGTGCTCAACACTCTTTCTCCCAGTCTGCTGTCTTCAATGATTTTAATTTTCTTTGAATCGGACAGTGGTTTAATCGTATCAATTGCCCTTTTATACGGGCTCGAGAAAATGAGATCTATCTCCTTTTGCCTAAAAAATTCAACCAGCGCTAGTGCCTGTTTTCTCCCCTGCTCTGTCAGAGGAGCATCTATCGGCTGGCCCTCCGCACTCGCATGCCTGACGAGATATACGGTTTTCATTATCCCACTCCTTTAATCTGTCATCCTTAAGGAGATACCGATTTCCATAAAATCCTCAGATATGACCGTATTAGAAAATACCTTCACCGCTTCCGCCTCAAGCTGCTTCCAGTCGTTGCGGTCATATCGTGAACTGATGTGAGTAAGGCACAGCTTTTTTGCCCTGGCTTTGAGAGCAGTCTCAGCTGCCTGCAGAGTTGTAGAATGAAAATATTCATGTGCAAGAGCTTCTTCGTCCGCTGAAAAAGTAGCTTCGTGTATCAGTAGATCTGCGTCGTCTGCGAGGAGTACAGCATTCTCGCAAACTCTCGTATCACCGAGGATCGTTACAATCCTGCCTTTTTGAGGCGGTCCCACAAATTCCTCAGGGTGAATGACTCTTCCATCTTCCAAAATGACTTCTTCGCCATTCTTAATTTTTTTGTAGTCTGGACCTGGCTTCACTCCAGTGGCGGCAAGCTTGTCGGCGAGAAGGGTCCCTGGACGATCTTTCTCCACAACTCTATACCCGAATGAAGCAATTCCATGCACAAGGAGCCTGGCTTCTATAGTGAATTGGTCGTCTTCGAATATAAGTCCTTCCTCAATCTCGATGATCTCGATAGGGTATTTCAAGTAAGATTTGCTTATTTTCAGAGATACTTCGATAAATTCCTTAATTCCTGCTGGACCATATACTGTTACCAATGATTCTCCGCCTTGGAATGAACGGCTTGAAAGTAATCCTGGGAGACCGTAAATGTGGTCCCCATGCAAATGGGTGATGAAAATTTTTTCAATCCTGCGCGGTTTAATGCTAGTATGTAAAATTTGATGCTGCGTAGCTTCTCCACAGTCAAATAGCCAGACTGCTCCTCTTTCCTCGAGCAATTTTAACGCGATTGAAGTCACATTCCTCAGCTTAGCAGGAACGCCTGCCCCAGTCCCGAGAAAAAAAACATCCATTTTTAAAACCGCCTTTCATGCAAAAAGCCCGCTGGTACTCAGGCTGGTAGTTTCTTTGTTCCTTTCAATATATCATAAGAGACGTTGGTTTGTTCAAGATACCTTATAAGGCAAATCTGCAGATTTAATACAATGGGCATAGTTCCAGTCATTTGGAAGAAACTAATTACAGTTCAAACAGTTGCTAATTGTTCACGAAACCGATAAAATTTTATACTTGTAAAGTGTTTTTATACATATTGAGTAAATTCATATAAAGAGAGGTCCTATATTGTGACACACACTGATAAACCAACTGCTTTAATCATGATCTTCGGGGCTACGGGAGACCTTGCGAACCGTAAATTGTTCCCTTCCCTATACAATTTATTTGAAAAAGGTAAATTGGACAAGTTCGCAGTCATTGGTGTCGCCAGACGTTCACTAACAAATGAAGAATTCCAGCAGAAGGTTAAAGAATCTGTACAAGAAAATCGTGAATCAGCAAAAAATATCGAGGAATTTGCATCTAAATTCTATTATCACTCCCACGATGTCACTGATTCCAGCTCCTATGTAGCTCTTGGAAAGCTTGCTGAAGAAATGGACAGCCACTATGGACTTAATGGAAACAGGATCTTCTATCTTGCGATGGCGCCTGAGTTCTTTGGAACAATTGCCGAGCATTTAAAGAAGGACAAGCTAACAGATGTTTCAGGATTTAAACGTCTCGTAATTGAAAAACCATTTGGACATGACCTTGAGTCGGCAAAAGTATTAAACAAACAAATCCGTACTGCATTCTCGGAAAATGAAATTTACCGTATTGACCATTATCTTGGCAAGGAAATGGTCCAGAACATCGAAGTAATCCGATTTGCCAATGCAATGTTTGAACCGCTATGGAATAATCGCTACATTTCAAATATCCAAGTTACTTCAAGCGAAACGCTTGGCGTTGAAGAACGCGGACGCTATTACGAAAAAAGCGGCGCGTTGAGGGACATGGTCCAGAATCATATGCTGCAAATGGTTTCATTGCTCGCAATGGAGCCCCCAATCAAATTAACGACAGATGAAATCCGGTCTGAGAAGGTTAGAGTGTTCCGTGCCCTTCGTCCAGTAAAGGGTGAGGAAGTAAATGAATACTTTGTTCGCGGACAGTATGATCAAGGTCAGATGAACGGCGGAGAAGTACCAGCTTATCGCCAGGAGGAAATGGTCGATCCTGAATCAAACACGGAAACTTTTGTTGCCGGCAAATTAATGATTGATAATTTCCGCTGGGCTGGAGTGCCATTTTACATCCGTACAGGAAAAAGAATGACAGCTAAGTCTACAAAAATTGTGATTCAGTTCAAAGATATTCCTATGGATTTGTACTATCGCCCGGAAAAAACAGTTAATCCTAATCTTTTAGTGATTCATATCCAGCCTGAAGAAGGAATTACGCTTCACCTGAACGCTAAAAAATCCGGTCAGGGGACAGATGCAACACCAGTAAAACTTAACTATGCAAATAAGGGCATTGACGGCCTTAATACACCTGAGGCATACGAAAAGCTGTTATTCGATTCTCTTCGCGGAGACGCTACTAATTTTACCCATTGGGATGAAGTCGCGCTTTCCTGGAGCTTTGTCGATAACATTTCAGATGTTTGGGAAAACACAAAAGAGCAAGCCTTCCCTAACTACGCATCTGGCACTATGGGTCCAGACGCAGCAGATCAGATGCTTGAAAAAGACGGATTCTTCTGGTGGCCTGTTACTGAAATTGATGTTGAGAAGTGTTAAACAAACAATAATAAAATCCCGCCTGCCGAAGCTGCAAGCGGGATTTTTTTATCTGCTCATCCTCCGAAAAATAAATCAAGAATATTGGAGCCTGCTGACGCTTCTTTATTATAAAACTCCGAATATCCACACTTCCTGCAGTATACGACCACGAATTGATTATTTTGTATGTCGAACATCTTGGACAATCCAGTACCAGTCATGGCAACTTCCTTTTTCCCTGCATCCCTGCTCCCACATTTTACACAGCCGCTATCACTCATCTTTCCCATCTCCCTTTAAAGTTTTATATTACATACGGTCATGGAAGTATTTGGTTTCATTATTTAGACAATTACTTTAAATAAGCTAAATGCTATAGCTTACAATAAAAAACAGCGAACACAAGGTTCGCTGTTTCCTTTATTATTCCATCCATTCTGTATGGAAGATGCCTTCTTTATCAATGCGCTGATACGTATGCGCCCCGAAGTAGTCTCGCTGTGCCTGAATCAGGTTTGCAGGCAAGGTTTCTGTTCTGTAGCTGTCAAAGTAGGACAGTGCTGCAGAGAAGCTAGGAACCGGAATACCATTCAGAACTGCAGCAGAAATAATTTCACGTAGCGACTGCTGATAGCTTTGGGCAATTCCCTTGAAATACGGATCAAGCAGCAGGTTTTTCAAACCTGGATCACGATCATATGCTTCCTTTATTTTTTGCAGGAATTGCGCCCTAATGATGCAGCCTCCACGGAAAATCATTGCAATTTCACCATAGCTCAAATCCCAGTTGTATTCTTCTGATGCTGCTCTCATTTGTGCAAAGCCCTGTGCATACGAGCAAATCTTGCTTAAGTATAATGCTTTGCGTATGGATTCAATGAAAGCTTCACGGTCGCCTTCAAAAGGTTTCGCTTCTGGTCCAGTCAGCACCTTGCTTGCTTCAACGCGCTCTTGTTTCATGCTTGAGATAAAGCGGGCAAAAACAGATTCAGTGATGATTGGCAGAGGCACACCAAGGTCAAGCGCACTCTGGCTTGTCCATTTTCCAGTGCCCTTTTGTCCGGCAGTATCCAAAATCACATCAACTAGAGGTTTTCCAGTTTCTTCATCCTTTTTAGTAAATATGTCAGCAGTAATCTCGATTAGATAGCTATCCAACTCGCCTTTGTTCCAATCCGAAAATACTTGATGCAACTCTTCTGCACTGAGACCTAAAATATGCTTAAGCATAAAATACGATTCGGATATTAATTGCATATCTCCGTACTCGATGCCATTGTGGACCATTTTCACATAATGGCCTGCTCCATCCGGACCGATATACGTTGTACATGCTTCCCCATTTACTTTAGCAGAAATGTCCTGGAAAATCGGAGCAACTAAATCATAGGCTTCCTTCTGCCCTCCCGGCATGATGGACGGACCATGAAGAGCCCCTTCCTCACCGCCGGATACGCCTGTCCCGATGAAGTGAAGGCCCAGCTCACTCAATTCCTTGTTACGACGCTGTGTATCGGCAAAATATGTATTGCCTCCATCAATGATGATATCGCCTTTTTCAAGATACGGCTTCAACTGTTCGATTGTCGCATCTGTCGCTGCACCAGCTTTGACCATCAGCAAGATTTTGCGGGGCTTTTCAAGTGATTGGACAAATTCTTCAATCGTGTAAGTACCGACTAGATTTTTCCCCTGTGTTTCAGCCAACATTTCATCCGTTTTCTCTCTAGAACGATTATAAACGGATACAGAATAGCCT
>NZ_JBAVFI010000729.1:0-19550 GCF_049588175.1 Mesobacillus sp. | reverse complement strand
CTTGCTAAAAAACTAAAGAACCGAACAAAAACCTTCACATTAGTGGAGGTTTTTTTATACATAAAAAAAAGAGAAGGAGGAAAACTATTTTTAAGTTTAAAGTTTCTTTTACTTTTACTGGAAGTGTAAATAGGTATTTTGACACTTTTTTGCTCCTTTTGGAATATTTCTTGTTGCAATGGGAAATTAATAGATTTGGGAGGAGTGAAAAATTATATGAATATTATAAAAACATGGGCCAGACGCTCGGCGATGGCAGTTTTATTTTTTGCTGCCATAACATCCACATTCCATTCGATTTCAGGCGTAGAAGCAGCAACATTTGCTACATACATATTTGACAGCGAAGGAACACACCAAGATGACACCTCACAATTTGAACATAAAAAGAAATCAGTTGGACTAGCATTCAAATTTTTGAAAAAGATTTCAGATTTTAAGACCAAGATTTCATCAAGTGAAAAAGTTGCGGGTACACCGCCAACACTTGAACAATCGCTTAATTGGTCTCAATATCCTAAAAAGACTATTATAGCTACAGGATATACAGCAGGAATTGAATCCACCGGGAAAAACCCTGGACATCCGGAATATGGAATTACATACTCAGGTGTAAAAGTAAAACGTGATTTATATTCAACCGTCGCAGCCGATTTAAATGTATTCCCGATTGGAACGATTCTTTTTATTCCGGGATACGGTTTTGGAGTAGTCGCTGATAAGGGCGGAGCAATTAAAGGGAATAAGGTTGATTTATATTATGACACTGTAAATGATGTATATGAACAGTGGGGCAAAAAGACACTGGATGTCTATGTGATCGAAATAGGCAATGGGAAATTGTCTGAAGATGACCTAAAAGCACTAAATGAAAATGAATCGATGCAGGTATTCCGCCAGCAATATATCGGCGGGAAGAAATCCTGATAAAAGATAAGGCAAATTCCAGACGGAATTTGCCTTTTTATTGTTTTATAATGTCGTGGATCAGGTGATGCAATTTTTCAAGGCCGTCGAGCAGTCTTGGGGAAGGTCGGCAATAAAGTTCTTCCTCGAGAATCAGGATACGATCCTGTTTGACTGCATCCATGTCATTCCATCCCGGGCGTCCAGTGATTAATTCTTTTTTTACCTTTTGCCTTCTGACACCTACCCATGCTATGCAAATGTAATCTGGCTTACGTGATCTGACATCATCCCAGTCTGTTTGGACACTTGCCAGTTCGACATCTTTAAAAATGTTCTCAGCCCCGGCAGCTTCTGATAGTTCTGTCAGCCAATTAATCCTGCCAGGCGTGAAAACGGGCTTTGGCCACCACTCCCAATATAGCTTTGGCTTAGAGGATGTTTTTGCTCCTTTTTGCTTTATATTTACAAGCCTGTTCCTGAATCGTTGAGCCGCTTCTTTGCCTCGATCAGGCATGTTTAAGGCATTTGCTGTTATAAGTAAGTCATTCTCTATATCTTGAAGCGATTGCGGGTTCAAAATGATATGAGGTATGCCGCGGGCTTTTAAGCCATCAATATTTTTTTCCATTCCTGGGACACTGAGTGAAGCCAGAACAAGGTCAGGCTTCAATTCCTCCACCAGGCTAAGATCAATTGACAAGTCAGGCCCCAGCTTTGGAATTGCTTTTATGGATTTTGGCCAATCAGAAAAATCATCTACTCCGACCAGCAGATCAGTCAAACCTAGAAATTCCATGATTTCAGTGTTGCTTGGGCATAACGAAATTACTCTCAATGTGTTCACCTGCCTCTTAGAATGGGATTAAATGATAGCTCTAACATTTATAATAGGTAATGCAATAGCAGGGCTAAACCAATGCCGCTTAGTCCGCCGAAGAATACTTCGATCGGCTTGTGGCCAAGCAATTCTTTTAATTCCTTTTGTTTTTCTTTTTCGGGCTTATTCTGCCAGCCCTTTGCCTCTTCTGCAAATCTTGTGAAGTCAGCAACAAGCTGGTTCAGTACAATCGCTTGCTCGCCAGCCTGTCGGCGAACGCCCGATGCATCAAACATCGTGATGATTGCAAATACAGCTGAAACGGCGAACACGGCCGAATCCATACCTGTTTCGAGGGCAACACCAGTAGATAGTGCCGTCACGGCTGCGGAATGTGAGCTTGGCATTCCACCTGTACTTGTCAGCAATGACCAGTCAAGTTTTCTTGTCGCAATATATTGGATTGGGACCTTTATAAACTGGGCGAAAAATATCGCCGCAAGTGAAGCCCACAATGGGAAATTTGTTAATAATTCCATAGCTGTACCCCCTAAAATGTTTCTTTTTATAGACTATGTGTGCGATGTTTATTTAAGGATTATTGTTCGCCTCCTGCTAAAAGACGAGTTGAGAAGGCTCACGAACCTCCAGCGGTAACCAATCGCCTTTTGCGAAAATCAGCAGGCAAGATTAAAAGTACTTTTATTAAGTAATACCCAAGAAAGAATGATTCATTACAGTAATATCACAGTTTTGATAATATAGTTTTAACTGGTGCGAATAGGGGTGAGCATTTTGACGGAATACCCGGATGAATACTACGAGTTCTTTATTAAATTCAACGAAGGGGACTACTATACCTGCCATGACTTGCTTGAAGATATGTGGATGACGGACAAAGGGAACCTTTTTTTAAAAGGCCTGCTGCAAATGAGCGTGGCGATCTACCATTATAGTTACGGAAATGTTAAAGGTGCCCGCCTGATGATGCAGGCAGCTCATGATTATTTACAGTCCTACCGCCCTGTTCACTGGGGAATGGACCTCGAAAAAATTTATCCTTTCATCGAAGCATGCCTAACTATTTTTCCGCAAAATATAGACAAGGTGTCATATGAACAGGTTAGGGATCTTCCCGTGCTGCCAGTTTTATATTTGTATCTGGAGGACGAATTGGAAGAGTAACAAGAAGAGGGTTACAATGCGATATTTTATTTGGGTCCATTATTTATAAAACCTGCTTTAGGTATCGATTAGGAAGTCGAAATATTTTTAAGTTTTCGTTATAATAAAACTATAAATACGGAGGTGAAGCAATTTGTTCAACGTGAATAATGAATTTAATTTAACGAACAGTCATGACTGCCTGGTAATCGGCTTATTTAATAAACCGTCTGGATTTGAAGGAGTCACTGCTGAAGCAGATCAGCTTTTTGACGGGCAGCTTACTGAGCTCGTGAAAAATGGGGAGATTTCATCCAAGAAAAAAGCAGTTTCAAAGATACATACTTTCGGTAAAACAGGTGCTAAAAAGCTATACTTTGTCGGTCTTGGACATGAAAAAGAACTGGATTTTGAAAGCTTGAGAGAAGCGTTTGGACGCCTATTCAAGACATCCAAAGCAGAAAAATGGACGGAAGCAGCGGTATTGCTTGATACTTTTACATCTGATGGTGTTGAACTTAACGATGCAGCCCATGCGTTAAGTGAAGCATTGGCAATGGCGACTTACGAATTTGAAGGCTACAAGCAGAAATCCAACGAGCCTGAAAAACGTATTGAAAACTTGACGGTTTATAGTGCGGATGAAGAGGGAGAGGTTGAAGCCGCTCTTGAGGTTGGGTACGCGTTTGGTAAGGCAACGAACTCAGCACGTACACTTGTTAATACACCAGGCAATCTTCTTACTGCAACAGACATGGCAGCGTATGCAATAAAGCTTGCTGAGAAATATGAGTTTGAAGCAGAAATTTTAGAAAAAGAAGAAATGGAAAAGCTCGGCATGGGCGCTCTGCTCGCTGTTAATCAGGGATCCACTGAACCTCCAAAGATGATTGTCCTTAAGTATCAGGGCAAAGAAGAATGGACAGACGTAATCGGATTAGTTGGAAAGGGAATCACCTTTGACACAGGCGGGTACTCGATTAAGACTAAGGCAGGAATCGTCGGTATGAAATCGGATATGGGCGGCGCTGCTGCGGTTCTGGGAGCAATGGAGATCATCGGTGAGTTAAAGCCTGAGCAGAACGTTGTTGCGGTCATTCCATCTACAGACAATATGATCAGCGGAACAGCATTCAAGCCGGATGATGTTATTACATCCATGAGCGGGAAAACGATCGAAGTATTGAACACCGATGCAGAAGGACGTCTTGTACTTGCAGATGCAATGACATATGCCAAGCATCATGGCGCGAACTATCTTGTCGACATCGCTACACTGACAGGTGGAGTCATTACAGCTTTAGGACTCCATACATCAGGTGCGCTGACGAACAATGAAGCTTTGTTTGAACAAGTTCTTGAAGCTTCATATGAAGCAGGGGAACCTATCTGGCGTCTGCCGATTTTCGAAAGAGATCTAGAGAGAGTCAGAAGCAGCAAAATCGCTGACCTTAACAATTCTCCAGGTGCAGAAGGCCATATGATCATGGGCGGTGCATTTGTCGGCGAATTCGCTGAAGGCACTCCATGGGTACATCTTGATATTGCCGGAACAGCAACAACAGGCAAGGATCACGACCTGGGCCCATCAGGCGCAACTGGCGTCATGGCGCGTACACTTGCATTGCTTGTTGAGAGATTCGAACCAATCAAATAAGATCGTGAATTAGGACCCTGAGGCGGACGCTTTGGGGTCTTTAATTTTGTGGGAATCTAACTTCTAAAATGAACTAAACTAACATTGAACTCATTTCAACAAGTTATTAAACCAAATCAACAAATGATAAAATGAATTCAACAAGTGAAAAAACAATCCAACAAGTAAATAAACAAACCTAACAAGTAATAAAAGCGATTCAACAAGTAATAAAACTGATTCAACAAGTAATAAAACTGATTCAACAAGTAATAAAACTGATCCAACAAGTAATAAAACGGTAGAATGAAAAAATAAAGCCATAAATGAGGTGATCATCATGTATTTTGGTAAGCCGAGGAAAACCGCTCCTACTGACAGAGTCCCGCCAAACCAGAATGTCACGACTTCGTTTCCCGTGCTTCATTATGGGAATATCCCCAACTATAAAAATCTTGATAACTGGACATTAAGGATTTGGGGGCATGTGATTCAGGAAACAGTACTGACATTTGATGAACTAATGAAGCTGCCGCAAAAAACATCGGGTAATGATATACATTGCGTCACAGGCTGGTCCAAGCTGGATAATGTCTGGGAAGGCGTCCCGACAAAGGAACTGGTCAGGCTGGCAAAACCTAAAGACAGTGCGAAATATGTGATCCTGCATGCCGAGGAGGGTTGGACAACAAACCTGCCCATTGAGGATTTTGTTAAGGATACAAGTTTGCTTGCGCATACCCACAATGGTCAACAGCTTACACCAGAGCATGGCTACCCATTAAGAGCTGTAATCCCTCATTTGTATTTCTGGAAGAGCGCGAAATGGCTTAGGGGGATAGAATTTAGTAATGAAAACAAGCCAGGTTTTTGGGAGAAAAACGGCTACCATATATATGGAGATCCTTGGAAAGAGGAGCGTCTATCCTGGGACTAGTCGTTTTTATGATAGGTCTATTCTTATTGGAAAGTGAAATTAACTTATAACGCTGCAATACAAGGTTTAACCCTTATCAATAATTCTTGCCGCCTTATGGACAATCGCCCACTCAACCGCCCTGTTTATGGCATAAGTAGTAATGTAGGCAAATATATAAGGGAGGTACCTTTATGAATAGAAGAAGACCGTATTATGGCGGAGGATTTGGAAGACGCCGTTTCTTTTTCGGAGGACCGTTTTTAGGAGGAGTGGTTGGTGGTCTATTGGGAAGCGCGCTGCTATATCCGCGACCATATTATCCGTATCCATATCCTTATGGATACCCATCCTACTCGCCGTATGGATACGGATATCCTTACTACTAAAAGTGACAAACAGCTTTGCCGCCGTTCTGAACAACGGCGGCTTTTTCCTGTTTGGCTGTATTAAACTTGTCTGTCGATTTCCGCTCCAGGCACTCTCTTTCCGCATAAGAAATATGAAAAAGTCCTACTGTCAGCTTTTTCATAAACAAATTCTTCATGGGCGTCAGGTGATCCACTACTCATAACAACTCGTCGGCCTTTTTCCTCTTCGAGTTGTTCTCGGACATCGTCTCATAACAACTTGACTGCCTTTTTCTGTTCGAGTTGATCTCGACCCTCCTCCATGGCAACTCGACTGCCTTTTCCGATGGATCCCACTAACCATTGAACAGCTTCCTCGAATCTGCCCAAGCTCGATGGAAATGTGTTAGCGCATTTTCGGAGGAGTCGTGTGCCCTCCGCTCCAACCAACAGGTGCAAAAAATCAACTTTGACCTTTAACACAGCCTTCTGTTTAAAAGAGCACTTTCATCTATCTTCGCCTCCAGCATACAGAGCCAAATATCACTTTCTTCTAAAATAGGCAGAAGTGTAAGTTTATTAAAGGGGTTTTTATTTTTTTATTCATTCCCATCTTAATTTCAAAATGATGTGGCAGCATTCTTTTTCCCCGACATTATCCTGAAAGGTCATCGTGATCCCATCAGGGTTATAGGTTATTTTAGGCTTTTTCTTAATCCCAGCAGTGTCGACGAGGTGTTCAACTTCCGTTTGATTTGATTGTTGGGCAGCGGCCATCAAGTTATTTGAAAATGAGGAGGAAGAGGTGATTTTCTTCATAACCAGGTTGGCATCCTCCATTAGCATGATTGCCTTTGTGGCGGAAGTCTTGAATAGGACTGTATTTATTTCAGGATAGGGGCGGAAATCAGGAATGCAGCTCAATTCATCTCGACCAGTATTACAAAAAAATAAATAATGCATTTGCGTCCCCTTTCTTTTTGATCTGGTTAGTATTGGAACCTTTTTGTCATCCCTTTCAATTTATGAAATTCAGTCTCGGGGTATGATGCGAAAAATAGCTAAAAGTGCTTGAGAATAAAAAAAAGAGGGAATGTATGAAGAAAAGAGAAATGTAATACATATATACTTCTATCATTTAAATAGAATGAATGGGATGGTGCCTTATGGATTTGGATCTGGTGATCAATGTTATTGAAGAGAACGGCTATATGGGGTTGTTTTTATGGCTTTGGTTCGGCATTTTTATCATCCCAGTACCTAATGAAGTCCTCTTGATGACTGTAGGACTCGCTTCTTCAATGGGCTCCCTTGATCCATACCTTGCATTCCTGGTTTCCTACTTGGGTATTTCGACTGCCTTTACCAGCATCTATCTGGTTGGGAGGATAATTGGAAGAAGGCTATTGCGTTTCCTGGAAAAAAGGAAGCGGTTTGCCGATACAATCGAATCCTCGATGAAGATGATGGATAAATATCATGCCTTTTCATTATTCCTCAGCTGCTTTGTGCCGGGTGCTAGGAATCTGGTCCCGTTGCTATATGGCTTCAGCAGGCTTCCATTTAAGACATTTGCTGTTTTTGCCTATAGTGGTGCGTTTATCTGGGTATTAACCGTTTATATGATAGGATTTTTATTCGGGGATAAAATGGATGCGATCATGAAATATAATAAAGAAATGTGGCTCCTGGCAATTATAACCGCAGTGGTGGCAGGTGGGATCATTGTTTTTAGAAGGAAAAAAATGAAGAATACAGAAATAAAGAGTGCTCTTGGAACGGAAAGTGGCATATATCAGGAAAGGCAGCAGGAATAGCCGCCTTTCACAAAATAAATTTCACTTTAAAAACCGACTTCACTGTCAGGCCCTTCGACGGACAGGACGTTCTAGTGCCGACGTTGCCGCAGGACGCGGCGTTTTTAGTCGGCCAGCGCTTGTCGGACTTGCCCAGGATGGGCTGGCGTCGACGTTGCCACAGGACGTGGCGGTTTTAGTCGACGTTCACTTTACAAGGCGCTTACGCTTTTCTGTATTAAAATTCATTTCGGTGTTCGACCAAATCAATAGCTCCCAGGACAATATGTGCTAAACCAAAACCGAAGACAGTGTTGGAAATCATTTTATCGATTTTACGGTTTTGTTTCATAGCATAACCTGCGGCAGTGACAGCAGTCCCAAGTACTGTGGGGATCATGCCCTCGCGAATTCGGTTCATTCGATTCACCTCATAATTCAGGATGCGTCCATAAGGACAGTTTTAGTTTCTCCAGCAATTCTTGCAATTCACTTTCCAAATCTAAGGAGGTAGAAAACATGGAATTAAATAAAACGCTATTAGGGTCACTGGGTATCGAAATTACGAACCTGCAAAAAGGAAAGGTTACGGCTACTATGCCGGTGGATGACCGTACAAGGCAGCCATTTGGATTGCTTCATGGAGGGGCATCTGTAGCCTTGGCAGAAACGGTCGCAAGTGTAGGAGCCTTTGAATTAGTCGACAAGGAGAACGAAGTCGTTGTAGGACTTGAAATTAACGCAAACCATATCCGTGCTAAAAAGGATGGTTTCGTCACAGCGGTTGGCACTGTCCTGCATCAAGGGAGAACCACCATGGTCTGGGATATTAAAATCACGGATGAAGACGAAAATCTCATTTGCGTATCAAGGTGTACAATGGCCGTAATTAAACGTAAAAAAATAAGTTAGATCAGCCTAAGCGGCTGATCTTTTTACTGAATATGAAAGTATAAAATTCACTTCAAGAAATGTCCAGCACAAGCGCCTAGCCCCTCGAGTCGCTTGTCTAGCTGCGGCTCCTAACTCCTCGAGACGCTTCGGTCCTGACAATGAAGTCAAAGAACGACTTCACCGGTCGGCCCTTCGACGGACACGATGTCCTAGTGCCGACGTTGCCACAGGACGTGGCTGTTTTAGTCGGCCAGCGCTTGTCGGGGCTGACCAAGGAGCTTGCGCTTTTCTTATATTTCATCATTAATTTCAACCACTTTTCTCAGTTTTTCATTATGATATCTTGCTGGAGCCAGCTGAAGTAATTTATTGCGGATGGAGCAAAGGATGGGGAAGTCAACGTTTGCTGCGAGCCCGTATACTTTCGTTTCATTATTGACTAGCTTTATCCTAGTGAACCGGTCCAATTCGTATTTCTCGAATGCCTTTTCAATCGAATCTTCTGTACTGATCCATTTTGAAAGATAGGCGGCTTCCTCAATAGCCTGTGAAGCACCCTGTCCGATATTCGGCATTGAAGCATGTGCAGAATCTCCGACGAGGAGGATGTTCCCAGAATAAAAATGTTCCAAGGGTTGGAGGACAGATAGCTCGTCAAAAATGATATTTTCCGGAGGGGTATTTTCCAGTATTAGCTGGATAGGATCGTGATAATAGAAAAAGTTGAACAATAAATCGATCGGAGTCCAATTAGACATATTCGTTTTGCATGAATTGGATTTTTTAAATGCGTACCAGTATAAGCGATTTCCAGGCATTGGAGTGATTCCGAATCGGCCTCTTGGTCCCCAGGTTTCGGTATATGGAATTTCACTGATGGGTGGGTTATCGATGAATCCGCGCCAGCACACCGATCCCGATAAGGTAAGTTTGCTTTCAGGAATTAATTTTTTCCGTATTGGCGAATTAGTCCCGTCACTGCCAATAAGATATTCTGCGTCTGCAGTGGAGCCATCCTTGAAGTGCAGTTTTATTGTTTGGGATATTTGTTTAAAGTCAATTAATTCCTTATCAAAGTGGAGAGTACCAGGGAGAATTGCTTCCGTTAATATTTTTACAAGGACGGAACGCTGGATAAATAAATAATTTGGAATATGAGAGGGAGAGTGGTAATCGAAATTTGCAATGATTTCACCTGAATGGGATTTAACCAAACATTGATCAGCTGTCACTCCATTTGCAATCATCTGTCCGCCTAATCCCATGATGTAAAATGATCTTATCGCATTGCCGCTCAAAACAATACCAGTATCAGAGCCGCTGAAATCTTTTGCCTTTTCATAAACTTCGGCGCAGATTCCTTTTTTCTGCAAGGCCACAGCTGAGCATAAACCGCTAATACCGCCGCCAATTATGGCAATTCTGCCCTGATCCATAAAACCCCCATCCTTTCAAAATGAAAAAGCTTAATTTCTCTGTATGGCTCCTGAAGAATAATCTTCTCATCCTTACTATACTTCACGTTATCTTAGAAAGGTATGGATAATAATTGAACAATCTGACAAATAACAAAGCCACCAGGGAGTTAAACCTGGTGGCTTAAAAGAATTATTTCGAATGATCCATTTCCTGCATTGATTTTCTTGCTTTTGCCAGGTCATCCTGTACCGTTTTATCCGATAGCTTGATGCCTGAGTTATAAGCCGCGCGGCTGATTAAGTGGCCTGCAACCGGGGAGGTAAGGAATATAAATCCGATGCCTAATAATAATCTTGAATTAAAATGATCCTTGATAAACCAAAAATACAAGAAGGTTCCGAGCAGCACAAGCATGACTCCCATAGTAGCGCTTTTTGAAGCGGCATGGTTTCGCGTATAAACGTCAGGAAGCCTGATCAAGCCGAACGCCGTAACAAGGCTGAGAAATGCCCCCACTAGGATGAACAATCCAGCAAAAAACTTAGCTATTTCCATTTCTGTCATATTCCATGATTACTCCCTTCTCAAGATATTTTGAAAAGGCGACTGTCCCGATGAAAGCAAGTATACCGATCAGCAGGATGATGTCCAAAAAGGCACTTGTTTCAAGCAGGATAGAGACGAGTGCAATAAGGGACACAAGGCTGATCCCAATTGCGTCTAGGGCGACCACCCTATCAGCGATAGTTGGTCCTTTAATCACGCGATAGATGAGACCGATCATTGCGAGTGATATGAATGCAACTGATACCCACATAATCATGTTAAACATCATTTGCTCACCTCCATGATCGATTTTTCAAACGTATCTCTGATCCCTTTGATTGAATCCTCAGCATCATCAATATCCATAGCGTGCACATACAGGATTTTATTATCAGGAGAGACATCAACGACAAGGGTACCTGGAGTTAGCGTGATGAGATTTGCAAGCACGGTAATCTCCCAGTCTTGTTTCAATTCCGTTGGGTAGGCAAAAATTCCAGGCTTTATATCAAGCTTAGGTTTTAGGATTACCTTAAGGACGGCAATATTGGAAAGGATTAATTCCCTCGTGAAAATATAGATAAGATTTATTACAGCCAAGAACCTTAACAAGTAAAACCGCGAATTGAAAAAGCGGCGGAATATATAGATGATGAGCAGGCCAAAGAAATACCCGACGAAAAAGGCGGCCGGGGAGTAGGATGTCTTCAAGAACATCCATACAAATGCCAGAATGAAATTCAGCAAGATTTGAAAAGCCATAGCTCATTACTCCTTTAAAACTGCATCGATGTAGATTTCCGGATTTGAAAGTGTTTCGGCAGCCATTGAAATCACCGGATAAATTGCATCTGTTCCAATTCCGTACAGAACAGCGAAGGCTGTTAAGAGTGCTGGAGCGACGAGCAGCCATTTTACAGGAGCGTTTTCCTCAGACTTATATGCCCTCTCCGAACCCCAGAAGCCTTTAATGAAAATCCTCATTACTGAAAACAAAACGAAAAGACTGGACATAAGGACAACGAATGCCCCAAAATAACTGCCTGCTTCAAAGCCGGAACGTACAATCATCAGTTTCCCTGCGAACCCGCTTAGCGGGGGAATGCCTGCAAGTGCCAGTGCTGCGATGAAAAATGTCCAGCCAAGCCGCGGATATCTATGCAGCAACCCGCTGATTTTGTTAAGGTCGCTCGTCCCTGTGATCCTGATGATGATTCCAATAAGCAGGAACAGGGCAGCCTTGATGTTCATGTCGTGTATCAGGTAAAAGATAGAGCCAGTTAGTGATTCCTGTGTCAGTACGGATACACCAAACAAGATGACGCCGACCGCGACAATAATATTATAGATAATGATTTTCTTAATGTCTGAATAAGCGATTGCGCCTATCACTCCAGCGATGATTGTCAGGATCGCCAGAATTTGCAGCAATTGATGTGTGTACCCAGCGTCATGGTAAAAGAATAACGAGTATGTCCTGGTGATCGAGTAAACTCCAACCTTGGTCAGCAGTGCGCCGAATAAGGCCATAACCGGGGCAGGCGGAGCGTAGTAAGATCCAGGGAGCCAGAAATACAGCGGGAAGATGGCCCCCTTCAAGCCAAAAACGATCAAGAACAAGACTGCTATGACAGTAATAATCCCCATATTGCCAAGCTCGCTGATTCTCACGGAAATATGCGCCATGTTAAGCGTGCCTACTACTGAATAAAGATACGCGACAGCGATGACAAACAGCGCTGAGGAGATGACATTCACGAGTATGTATTTGATGGATTCGCGGAGCTGAATTTTTGTTCCGCCCAAAACAAGCAACACATACGAAGACATGAGCATGACTTCAAAGAATACAAACAAGTTGAAAATATCACCTGTAGTAAAGGCGCCGTTCACGCCAACGAGCAGGAAGTTAACGACTGGGTAGTAATAAAATTTTTCCCGCTCTACGCCGATTGACTTGAAGGAGTATATCACCGCAGCAAACGCAATGATACTGGTCGTAAGCACAAGCAATGCGGAAAGCATGTCCGAAACGAGCGTGATGCCGTAAGGAGCCTCCCAGTTGCTGACATCCATTGTCTGAATGCCATTTTTATAAACATGGCTAGCAAGCATGAAGGCAGCAATAATCACCGAGAAAGAGCTTATTGCCGAAATCCATCGCTGTGCCAGTACGTTTTTGGTGAAAAAGATTAGTATAACCCCTGTTATCAGAGGAATGAGAATGGGTAAGATGATTAGATTATTCATGTCCTTCCTTTCCTCTCAAGTGATCCATATTATCCGTTCCCAGCTCCTGATATGCTCTGTACGCCAAAACCAGGAAGAAGGATGTTACCCCAAAACTAATGACGATCGCTGTCAGGATCAAAGCCTGAGGAAGTGGATCGACATAAGCTTCTGCGTGCTCGCCAAGAAGGGGAGCAGCACCCCTCTTTAAACTGCCCATCGTTAAAATCAACAAGTGAGCACCGTGGCTTAGCAGGCCTGTACCGATAATGATCCTGAGCAAGCTTTTAGAAAGCATGAGATAGGTTGCAGTCATAAACAGGATACCAATTAGAAAAGCCATTAAAATTTCCATTATTCGCTCTCTCCAATCGTTTGAATAATGGTCATTGTCACACCAATGACGACTAGGAACACGCCAGTGTCAAACAATACTGCTGTATGCAAAGAGGTTTTGCCAAGGAGTGGCAGATCAACATAAGTAAAGGCATGCGTCAGAAAAGGCATGTCCATGATTAAACCGCCTGCTCCAGTTCCAATAGAAAAAAGGAGACCAACTGCGATGACCTTGATGTAATCGAACGGAAGGATTGTCTTCACTGTTTTAATATCGAAAGCAAGCAGCAAAAGCACAATGGCTCCCGATGTCATCAACCCGCCGATAAAACCTCCGCCCGGATAATAATGACCGGCAAAGAACAGGTGGATTGAAAACAGGATGATGACAAACAAGGTGAATTTAGTAACAGTCTGCAGAATAATATCATTTGTTTTCATCCTTATTCTTTCCCCCTTGTCAGCCGAAGTTTGATCATGGCAAAAATACCAAGAGCGGCAATGCCGAGCACCGTAATCTCGAACAGCGTATCAAAGCCGCGGAAATCAACGAGTATGACGTTAACCATGTTTTCGCCGCCGGCTTTTTTATAAGTGTTCTCAATATAATACTCTGAAATTGAATTGAACATTTTATTGCTGTGTGCTGATAAAGCGATAAGAGTGACGATTGCACCAACTCCAATTGAAACTATTGCATTTCCCAGCTTGAAGCGGATTCGCTCCTCGTTTTTTCCGAGTTTTGGCAAATGGTAAAAAGCCAAGAGGAAAAGGGCCACGGAAACTGTTTCTATCACAAGCTGTGTCAGCGCTAAATCTGGTGCCCGGAAAATGACAAAGAAAAGCGCAACTGTATATCCGACAGCTCCTAGAAGGATGATTGAAGTCAGCCTAGATTTAGCGAACAGAATGGTGATCGAGGAAACAGCCACAATCAATACAAGAATCACTTCTAAAAATCTGATTGGCGCGACATTGCTAAAATCTAGTTTAAACGCATTCCTGTAAACCAAAGTTGTGGCCAGGATAAAGATGAAAAATGAAAAAATGTAAACCAGATATGTCCGGATAAAACCGTTCATATACGTCTTGGTAATGTTTCGTGACGCTAGCTGGATGATCTCCAGGCCGCGGTCATAAATATGGTTCAACGCAAGTCGATCAGGGAAAATCCGATAGATTCCTATCCATTTTGGCAATGACTTGAAAAGAAGGATGCCGATCGCAATTACACCGATCGTCATCAACAATTCAGTTGATGTAGGACCATGCCAATGAGAAATATGAACATCAAATCCTTCACCATTCGCTAGTAAAGATGGCAAAATTGCCCCCATAGCAGGTGAAATGATGCTATGTGAAAGAACATTTGGGAATATCCCAAAAATGACGGCGAGTGAAGCAAGGATAACGGGAGAAATCAACATCCCGATCGGCGCTTCATGCGGCTTCTTTTCCAGCTTCTCAGGTTGAAGTTTTCCGGTAAATGTCTTAAATACATACATCATGCTGTACAGGAATGTGAACACACTTGCCGCCCAGGCAATAATCGGGAAAAGGATTCCCCATGTATCAAGGCTGAATATGTCCATTTTTGCAACACGAAGCATCCCGGTGAAAAACATCTCTTTACTCAAGAAACCATTGAATGGCGGGATACCTGCCATTGAAAATGTTCCGATGATTGCGAGAGTGAAAGTAATTGGCATGAAATTCATCAAGCCGCCTAGTTTGCGGATATCCCTTGTCCCCGTCTCGTGGTCAATGATCCCCGTAACCATGAACAGACTGCCCTTGAATGTGGCATGATTGATTAAATGGAAAACAGCAGCTGTGACAGCGACGATATAATATCCATCCTTGATCGTGCCATAGTGAAGGGCCGCAGCGCCAACACCAAGCAATGACATGATCATACCAAGCTGGCTGACTGTCGAAAATGCAAGAATTGCTTTTAAATCAGTTTGCTTTACGGCTGAAAAAGAACCCCAGAATAACGTAATCACTCCAATTCCAGCTACGAGCCAGACCCATACGCCAGAATGGGCGAAAACAGGTGTCATCCGAGCGACAAGATATATTCCTGCCTTAACCATCGTAGCAGAGTGCAAATACGCACTGACTGGAGTAGGCGCTTCCATCGCATCAGGAAGCCAGATGTGAAAAGGGAACTGGGCAGACTTTGTAAATGCCCCTAACAGGAACAAAATCAAGGTTGCTGTGAACAAATGATGATTGACAACTTCATTTGACATCGCAATGGTTTCGGAGATGCTGAACGTGCCTGTGATGATATAGAGCATCAAGATGCCCCCAAGCATGGACAAGCCGCCGAAAACGGTGATCAGCATCGATTTTTGGGCCCCATATCTCGAACCTTCTTTATGGTTCCAGTATCCAATTAAGAGGAATGAAGAAAAGCTCGTCAATTCCCAGAATGAATAAAGGACGATCAGGTTATCCGATAAGACAACGCCAAGCATGGCTCCCATGAATAAAAGCAAATATATGTAGAATGTATTCAGCTTTTCTTTTTCAGGTGAAAGGTAGTAGATCGAATATAAGACGACCAGTGTTCCAATCCCCGTGATTAGCAGGGCAAAAAGCAACCCTAATCCATCAATTTTAAGGGCGAAATCAACACCCAGCGAGGAAATCCACGGAAAGGATTCAATAACTGTATCCCCATTTTTTGTCACGCTTATAAATTGAAGGAAATATACAAAAAGCACGGCGGGCAGCGGCAAAAGGAACCACCCTGTATGTATGTTACGGAAGTGCTTATGTAAAAATGGAATTAAGACCGCGAGTATAAGCGGTGATAAAACTGCAAGGTGAAGTAACGACAAAAGATAATACCTCCTTATAATTCCAAATTTAATTTTTGATTCAATCATAAACATTATATATTTTGCCAATTTTACCAGGTTCATGCTCCCTAACATCTGATGTAAAAATTATATCGTAAAAATGAGGGATATGCATGCCATGGCCCTTAATGAATCAAGGAATCGCCAAAAATTGCTGAATAAAAATGGTGAACTGTTTGCATACTAACAGTGAATAGGGGGGATAACCATGACCCGAAAACTTGTTATATGCGTTGGGATATTCCTTAGTTTGTTTACGGGATTCTTCATCCTGGATAACCGGGAAAACAAGGAGTTGTCAAAACAAGGAACTGGTGCAGAACCTGGTGTACTGCGGATTCAGCATACAGATATGGACGAGGTCGAAACAGCAAAAACATATGTACCCTTTGGATCGAGGGAATACGTCAGGATTGTACCTAAGTAGCCTTCAACCTTTTAATACGGATGAAAATGAATAAAGTTTCAAAATTTTTAAGTTCCTTGAGTAAGGGACTTTTTCTTTTTGTTGCCGGAAGCAATCTTTTCTTTCATAATATCCAAGTAGGAATAAGAATGAATCGAGTGAAGATGCTATCATGAAAAATCCGTATTTAACAAGCTATTTTCCGCTGCTCGCCATTGTTTTGTTCAGTTTGTCGCTCTCAGTCCGCACAGAAATGGAGCTTGTGGCACTCCTGAAAAATGCCGGGATTTATGAAGGCATGCTGGAATTTTTTTCGGAAACAGGAATCAAACTTTCGCTTCTTGCACTGCTAATGGTCCTGTACTTTATGGTTTTTTCAGCAATGAAGATTATTGCCGACACGATCAATGAGGTAAGCCTGCTATTATTTTCAAAGGATCATGAAGGGGAAAGCCTTAAACTGATTCGCAGTGGTGCAACCGTTTATTTTGCAGCAGGCGTGGTTTCCCTTTTCAGCATTTACAGCTTCATAGGGATTGGCGTTATTTTTGCGGCGGCAACATTGATTTACTTTATTTATTTTGTCAATAAAATAAGCCCTAATTTATCAATAGCAGGAGTAATAGGGACCGTATTCTTCCAGGTCATCCTTTGGAGTACCATGTTGCTTGGAATCATTTATCTCGCGGTAAAAGTGTATAACAGCATAATGGCGAGTTTGCCGATTTAGAGAGCTGATTCAACTTGAATCAGTTTTTTATATATTTAATGGGTTGATTTCCAAACAGGGAAGCACATACGCCTCCGGAAAACGAGTGCCTGTAACTGAAATCAACCGTATAAAAAGACCGGGGCTTACCCCGGTCTAATCATTTCATTATATCCCGCCAAATCAACAGCTGGGGTGATTTGTCATGAATAGATTCCATGCTTTCTGGCGTGTCTTTGCCGACCCATACTCCTGCAGTCAGCTGTCCGCTGAAGCCGATGAACCATAAATCCTTGAAATCATTGGTGGTTCCTGTTTTTCCTCCTGCCGTTTGACCGGCAATCGCCGCTTTCCTGGCTGTCCCTGATGAAACAGTTTTTATCATCAACCCTTTTACAGCGGCTGCTGTTTTCGGGCTCCAAATTTTCACCTGCTGATCATTCCATTTATAAAGAAGCTTGCCATTGCGGTCTGTCACCTTCACAATCGCTCTAGGCTTCGTAAATCGTCCTTCATTGCTAAAAACAGTGTAGGCCTCGGTCATTTCTAACGGACTCATCCCAGTTGTGAAGCCACCGACTGCAGAAGCCGGCACTCGATCCAGGGATGTCACTTGTTCAAAATGAAAAGGTGATAAATCATTGAAAGCCTCATCCACCCCAACCTGCAGAAACAGCCTGATCGCAGGTGTATTATAGGAATGGGTAAAAGCCTGTTCTAGTGATACCTTCCCATAAATCGCTCCTCCGTAATTTTTCGGACAATATCCTTTTATACAAATTGCTCCAGCATCTACTTTCTCAGTTATACTGGCTCCTGTTCTTTCAAAGTAGGGAGCATATACAAGCAAAGGCTTAATTGAAGACCCAGGCTGTCGAAAAGCTTGATAGGCTCGGTTGAAGTCACCTGTCTGATAGTTCTTGCCGCCTGCCAAAGCAACTACGAGGTTCGATTCATGATTCACCACTACAGCAGCGCCTTCAATACCTTTATAGGGAAGGTGCTCCGCCACTGAATTCTTTGCCCGCTTTTGCAGCTCTGGATCAAGAGCAGTGTGGATTGAGACTCCTGAACTCAACAATTCATCGACTCTTGCATTTAATTCTTGATCACTTACCAATTTTTCATGTTCAGATACCAATTCCCTTAGTTCGCTTAAAACAAATGAAGTGTAATCCGGATATGAATTTTTCCTTGGTCTAATTTTTAAAACAATCTCCTCAGATTTAAGCTTTTCTGCTTCGTCAAAATGAAGCTGGCCACTCTGGACTAGCTGATCTAACAGAAGCTCCTGCCGTTTCTTTGTCCGATCAAAGTGCTTTAAAGGATCATAAAAGGAAGGATTATTAGGGATGGCTGTCAGAAAAGCTTGTTCAGCCTTACTAAGATCTGCCGGCTTCTTTTTAAAATAAAAATCCGCAGCTGCATGGATTCCGTAAGCATTATTCTGAAAATAAATCGCATTGAGATACTGCTCGAGGATTTCCGTTTTTGAAAATGTTTTTTCGAGCTGGTAAGCATATAGAACTTCACTAAGTTTACGGTTATAGGATTGATAATGATTCAGGTACTGGTTTCTGGCCAGCTGCTGGGTAATCGTGCTTGCACCCTGCTCGATTCCATCTGAGTGAATGTTGATTGCAAGCGCACGGCCAATTGCAGGCAGGTCAAATCCAGGATGCTTGTAGAAGTGTTGATCCTCTGAAACAATGAAAAGAGCTTTTATGAAATCAGGAATTTCATTGGATGACACATAACGTCTGTTCATCGGACGGTTAAGTTCTGTTACGAGTTCGCCATTACTTGCAAGGATCAAACTTGTCTGAGAAAGCTTTGTCTGGGTCAAATTGACCTTTTCATCAAGAAAATCGTTGAATCTTTCCGCTTTTCCTGCTTCGTTAAAAGTTAAAGTGACGACCGTGATAAACGCCGGTATTAAAAGGATTGTCAGTAAATAGCCTGTTAGGATGCGCACGTTAGTTCCTTTCTTTCGCTGAGGAATAATCTTGTGTAATTACTGATGCATGGAACGCACGTTTTATATCGGATTTAATTCCGCATAATTAATAGCGGAACCAATGTTGCCCTAGGAAATACACGGAAATATTCATGGTAATTCTTTATTCTGAAATAAAATAAACACAAATTAAAATTAGGGAATATAAAAATGCAGAAAAATTAAAAAATTTATTAGAATTCGTGATATAATAGAAAAAATAATCGACAGAAAAGCATATACTGGTTACATACAACTACTGGCTTTTCAGAAAGTTGGGGAAGCATGAGCGAAAATGAAAGGACATTATTTATCGATTTTGAATTTACGATGCCTGACAGAAACAGCAGGAGACGGGGCTTTTACCAGGAAATCATTGAGGCTGGCGCCGTTCTGGTGGAAAACAACAAGGTGGTTGAACAGTTCTCTTCATATGTAAGGCCAAACCGTTTTCCGGCTTTAACTGAGAGGTGCAGATCGTTTCTGAACATTTCCCAGGAACAGGTGAATTCAGGAATCTCGTTTCATGATTTGGCGGAGAAATTAAAGTATATGGG
>NZ_JBAVFI010000728.1:0-1939 GCF_049588175.1 Mesobacillus sp. | reverse complement strand
GCCCAATGACGCCATGCTTAGCACTATTGTATGCTGCTTTACCTGCAAAACCAACGAGCCCATTGATTGAAGCCATATTAATGACGCGTCCAAAGCCCTGTTTTTTCATCACAGGCAAAGCGTATTTCAATGCTACAAAAGGTGCTGTAAGCATGACTTTTATCAGCAATTCGAATTTTTCCGTCGGGAAGTCCTCGATCATCGAAACATACTGCAATCCGGCATTATTGATGAGGACATCGACCCGGCCATACTGCTCAACGCATTTCGCAACAGCCTGTGCGATTTCTTCCTCTTTTGTGACATCGCATTTCAATCCTGCAGCCTCAAATCCAAGCTCTCGAAGGCTGGCTGCTGCATTCTCGACGGCATCAGCCTGCAAGTCTGTAAGGAAAACCTTCCCGCCTTGTTCAGCAAAGCTTTTGCCAAGCTCATAACCGATTCCCTGTGCGGCACCTGTTATGAGCACTACTTTATCTTTTACCATCATGAAACTCCTTTCCTTTAGGCTCTTTGGAAATCAACTTCATTAAATCCCCACACCAAACGAGAATAGAATAATAGCCAGAACAACACCAAGAGCTGGAACGATGACTGTTAATGCACCGACAGGATTATAGGCATCCTGATGGGATTCACCGCAAATCGCCCTTACCGTCGTTACTACGTAGCCGTTGTGCGGAAGTGAGTCAAGTGCTCCAGATGAAATGGCCGCAACCCTGTGAAGCGCCTCTGGATTTACACCCATATCCATATAGTGAGGTGCAAGAAGCGGCAGTGCAATGACTTGGCCACCTGATGCTGAACCAGTCATACCAGCGATTACACTGACTGCAACAGCAGCACCGATTAACGGACTTCCTGGAATATTAGTCATTGCCTCGACAGCTGTCTGAAACGCTGGCACTGCTTTGGCAACGCCGCCGAATCCTACAACAGCAGCTGTATTACCAATTGCGATCAAGGCACCCAGAGTTCCTTCGGAAATCGCTTCCCAGAAGTTTTTGAAGTATTTGCGGTTTAACACATAGGTAGCAATTACCCCTCCAAGAAGAGCAATGATCAGGGCAGATTGTTTTAATGAATCATGGAAGACAAATGCGATTACGAGAACGACTAGCAAAGGAATGAGACCCATCCATGGATTAGGCAATGTGCGTTTTTCATTGACAGGATCAGATTCCCTTGACACAAATCTTTCTCCTTTAGCAACAGCTTTGGTGATCATCCGTTTCAGCCACCAATAACCGAAAACCATCATGAAGACAGCGACAATTAAGCTGACCTCCCAACCTGCATATGGAGTTGTTTTCAAGTATTCAATCGGAATCCAGTTTTGGATTTCCGGAGAACCTGCAGAAGTCATCGTAAACGTTACAGACCCGAATGCAAGTGCAGCAGGGATAAAACGTCTTGGAAGATCGGCCTGCTTGAACAAGCTCAGTGCCATTGGATAGACTGAAAATGCCACGACGAACAAACTTACACCGCCATACGTTAAAACCGCACAAGCAATAACAATCGCGAGGACGGCATATTTCATGCCGAACTTTCCGACGATATACTCCGACACGCTGTCAGCAGCGCCGCTATCCTCCATTACCTTTCCGAATATCGCTCCGAGCAAGAACATCAAATACCATGCAGTAACAAAACCAGAGAAACCTGTCATATAATTCCCGACAAAATTGGCTGCGCCTTCTTCGGCCAGCTGCGGAAATAACGGCATACCGCTAAACAACGCTACAAATAAAGCAGAGATTGGACCGACAATAAGTAAATTCATTCCCCTCATCGTCAGAAAAATTAACAATGCCAATCCGCCAATCAAACCAATCATACTTAGCATTCCTTTTCCCCCTTGTTCATTTAGTAATCTTCATAAAGCTAACCGAGCAGCGAGTTCCACCTCATTTCATAAAAAAATGTTAACGCTTAC
>NZ_JBAVFI010000727.1:0-8820 GCF_049588175.1 Mesobacillus sp. | reverse complement strand
AAATGGAATTCTACGTAATGAAAAAATCCTTGTAGATAAAATGTTGAAAATATGACAAAAAATTCTCTGAAATATTCAACATTACTGGCAAATTTTAGACTACTATTTAAAGTAAGGAAGTTATTTATATCATTAAGTGCAGGGAGGGGAAGGAATGACATCGACCAGTCAAATAAAGACTGTTTGCGGATATTGCGGAACAGGCTGCGGATTGATACTGGAAGTGGAAGACAATATGATTATGAAAATTAGAGGCGATAAAGAAGCGCCAGTCAACAAAGGTCAAACTTGCGTGAAAGGTGCGTTTGCTTATCAGTATGTTCATGCCCCAGGAAGACTTTCGACTCCTATGATCAGAAAAGCAGGCAAGCTTGTAAATGTTACGTGGGAGGAGGCTTATGATTTTATTGCAAACAAGCTTACTTCGATAAAAAATGATTTTGGACCCGATGCGATTTCCATGTTTGCTTGTGCAAGGACAACGAATGAATCAAATTATATAACACAAAAGTTTATGAGGACAGTTATCGGGAGCAATAATATTGATGGCTGTAACCGAACCTGACACGCCCCTAGTGTCGCCGGTCTGGCGACTGTTTTTGGAAGCGGTTTCCCAACTAACACTCTTGAAGATATAGATGAAGCAGAAGTTCTATTACTTATGGGTTCCAATACGACGGAAGCCCATCCGATCATAGGGAACAGAATTAAAAAAGCCTCGAAAGCTGGATTGAAGGTCATCGTTATTGACCCAAGAAAAATTGACATGGTTAAGTCTGCCCACAAGCATATACAAATTCAAGTTGGAACTGATATCGCACTGATTAATGCCATGATTCATGTGATTATAACTGAAGGTCTATATGACAAAGGGTTTATTGGAAAACACACCGATGAATTTGATAAATTGCTTGCGAATGTCGCTAGATATACCCCAGAATTTTCATCAGAAATTACAGGCATCCCACCGGAGGATATTATCGAGATTGCAAGATTGTATGCAAACTCAAGTAAATCGATGATTGCCTATACACTGGGAATCACCGAACATCATTGCGGGGTCAATAATGTGTTTGATATTGCGAACCTGGCATTGCTTACGGGGCAAATTGGCAAGAAGGGTTCTGGAATCATGCCATTAAGGGGGCAAAACAATGTACAGGGTGCCGGTGATATGGGCTGTCTCCCTAACCAGCTGACTGGTGCAGTCAGTCTTCTTCAGGATGATTACCGCTCACGCTTTGAGGAAGCCTGGAAGGTAAAAATCAGCCAGAAAATTGGCGACACACAGACTAGGACATTTGACAAGATAGAGACTGGCGAAATCAAAGCTTTATACGTCATAGGAGAAAATCCGCTTCTTGCAGATGTGCATATGAACCATACAAAGAGTCTCTTAGAGAAGCTGGATTTATTGATTGTACAGGATATCTTCATGACAGAAACGGCCGATATGGCTGATGTAGTATTGCCGGCGAAGTCATGGGGGGAAGTGGACGGAACATACACCAATACAGATAGAAGAATCCAGCGTGTCCGCACCGCAGTAAATGCACGCCTAGGCGCAAAAGAAGACTGGCAAATTCTTTGTGAGCTTTCGGCAAGAATGGGCTATGCAATGCATTACAGGTCAAGTGAGGAAATTTGGGATGAAGTGAGGGAACTGGCCTGGGAAATGTATGGAGGTATCTCCTATGCACGTTTAAACAAGGAGTATGGAATCCATTATCCATGCCCTGATGAAAGCCATCCGGGAACTAAAATTCTCCACGAAAGATTTCATACAGGACAGGAAAACGATAAACGGTCAGCGTTCGTCCCAGTCGGATACACACCGCCTCTTGAGCAGCCTGACGAGGAATATCCTTTTACACTGACAACCGGAAGGCGGTATGAGTCATACAATACACATACCCAAACACGTCATTATGCTTCAGGCGTGAAAATTAAACAGACTGAGGAAACTCTTGATATTCATCCTGAAGACGCAGGCGAATTAAATATCGCTGATGGGGAAATTGTAAGGGTAAGCTCCAGGCGAGGAACATTGACAGTGAAAGCGAAAATCACAGACCAGGTTGTCCCAGGACTTGTATTTATGAGCTTCCATTGGTCCGAGGTTCCGACCAATGTATTAACACTGAATGAATACGATCCGATTTCTGGTACAGCGGAATTTAAAGCATGTGCTGTGAAGATCGAAAGAATCGCGTGAAAAAATAGCTAAAATCTCCTTTTGGAGGTTTTAGCTATTTTTATTTTTGATGTTCATGATTACCTGCATAACATCCTTGTATCTAACAGGAGTATGCTGATTTGCAGATAACTGGGATTGGAGTCGGTAAAGATACCTCATTTTTAAGAGATTGGATTAATCGATCTTTCATTAGGTTTTTGGTGAGATTATTTTTTTCCGACACTGAAAGTTTACATACTAAAAATATTAATATTAATTGGCTTAATTGGAGCGGAAACCAACACACAAGTTAAAGAGAGATAGTATTCATATGAAGTTTAATGTCATGAAGACTCATTTTTTTAAAATTCACGCAATTATTATTTGCAGTTAAAAACTAGTGAAATTAGAAAAAACTAGGACTTAATGTAAATATAATGAAATTATATCCTGAAAAGTGTTTATTTTAACAGAATTTTCAGTAAATATGACATATTCCCGTTATAGTCCTGTTATTCTCGTAATCGAATTTACATCTCACTGTTCTTTTTCTCAGGAATTTCTATGTTACGATAATTCACGTGAGAAAAATTAGCCGATGGGAGGCAAACAAATGAAAAAGTCATTATTATCATTGGTTGCTGTCGCGGCAATTTCTGGAGCTGCCGGCGCACAAGCACAGGCAGAGGAAATCGTCGTACATAAGGGAGATACATTGTGGGGTCTTTCAAAAACATACGACACATCCGTAGAATCCATAAAAAAATGGAATAACCTAACTAGCGATGTTATTCATCCAAATGACATGCTGGAAGTATCTCCTATTAAGTATGTACAGGTAAGAGAAGGAGATACACTCTGGAATATTGCAAAAGCATATGGCGTATCCGTAAATGATCTTAAAGAATGGAATAAATTATCTTCAGATCTTATTCGTCCAGGCATGAGAATTGCTGTTTACACAAATATGCCTGCAGAAATGAAAGCAAAACCAGCAGCTGCTGTTCAGCCAGCAGCAGTAAATACTGCGGCACCAGCAAAAGCTGCAGCGTCAGCAGTACCTGCAAAAACGGTTCAGGCACCAGCCGCTTCTTCAAAGGAAATCACTGTTGAATCAACAGCTTATACTGCAAGCTGTGAAGGTTGTTCAGGAATTACTAAAACTGGTGTGAATCTGAAAACCAACCCTGATGCAAAGGTAATCGCTGTAGATCCTTCTGTGATTCCATTGGGTTCAAAAGTTCACGTCGAAGGTTATGGATATGCGACAGCCGCGGATATTGGCGGAGCAATCAAAGGCAACCGTATCGATGTATTTGTCCCGACTCAAGATGGTGCGCTTGCATGGGGCAGAAAGCAAGTTAAAGTTACGATTCTGGATTAAACATATATTTGAAAAGCATTGGCCATATGCCAATGCTTTTTTAGTCTTTTTTTATACTGGTGGTTTTAAAGATTTTTCCTTTTATTATTTTCTTTTGATGAATGTTGGGCATGATAAGACTGAGGAAGAACTGGGTGATTTTAGAGTATTGATCTTCTATTTTATCCATAATTGCATTCGCTTTCATGGATAGCGAGTTCTTAATTTCACTAAGCTGGTCCGAGATCGTTTCACCTACTGCATCTTGCTTGCCTAGTTGTTCCATGATTGTTTGATGGAAGATTCCCTGTAAATCCGTCTGTTTTGAAACCATGTCGTGAAGTTCCTCTTGTTTCTTCGCTTGAATGACCAGGGCTTTTGTTACATCCTCATATTCAAGTAGCTTTCGATTTAAATCCTGTATCATTGTTTCCTGGCAGGCGAGCTGGTCGAGTATGGCTTGGTTGAATAACTCCTCCTTGCTTAAAAATGATTGGGCAAATTGTTCATGCATTCCTTCCAGTTTGATTAGCTTTCCATCTATTTCTGTTGTGGACTCTTTTTGTTTCGATATATTTTCAATCACCTTTTCTGACAAATTTTCCTGTCTCGCCAGAACAGTTACTAACTCCATGAAATTTGTGTTTTGTTCCATGCGGCTTTGCTGTAGGGTGTTGTCGAACTGAGAAACGCTTCCACTTAATTCGCTATTTAATTTCTGCTGTTCATTCAATACTTCTTGTAAAAAATTAAGGTGATATTTTCCCTGGTTGTTCTTTTCATTTATGTCCTCGTTTTTTTTGTAAATCTGCGGAGAAACATATCCGTTAACAAATAAAGTCATAGGCATCACTCCTATTAATTTTTGGGAAGTTGTCATATATCTTATGAACCGAGTCGTGAAAATGGTACTGGCGGAAAAGATAACACTTATTACCTTTAATTAAATTAGGCAAATTGCAGCAAGATAAGAAAAACCGCTTTTTCAGAAAGGAGCAGCTGATATGCTTACAAATGGGCAGCTGTCGGCATTCAAGGCAGAGCTTCTCAAAAATAAAAAAGATCTCGAGTCCCATCTGGACGGTAATGATCACTTTGATTTAAGGAGTGGGCATTTCCATGAATCAATGGGTGAGCTATCTAGTTATGACAACCATCCAGGCGATGAAGGAACCGAATTATATGAAAGGGAAAAAGACATTGCTCTAAACGACCATGTAGAATACCAAATCCAGAATATTAACAAGGCATTGCAGGCAATTGACAAAGGGGCATACGGAAAATGTGAGGACTGCGGCCGAGAAATTCCACTTGAAAGGCTTGAAGCTTTACCAGAAACAAGATTCTGCATTGAACATACACCAGATCGAACAGTATCTCATAATCGTCCTATAGAAGAAGGAGTATTGATGCCTCCTTTTGGGAAATTTGATCTTGATAACAAGGATGAAAATGTGGCCTATGATGCTGAGGATTCCTGGCAGGAGGTATCTAGCTGGGGTACATCTGAATCACCATCAGATTTTGTCACTCCCCAGGACAATTATAATGACATGTATATTGAATCAGAGGAAAATGTCGGCTACGTTGAAGACTTTGAGAACTTTGTAGGGAATGACATTACTGGTAAAGAAATCACTGTCTACCCAAATAAACAGCATGAGAAATATGAGGACGAACTGGACCAGGAAGGAATCATGACTTCTTTTGGCGATCTCCCGGCATATGAACATGATCCATATATTGAGGATGACAAATAATCACTCTAAAAGACCATTTTCCTAGAAAGTGGTCCTTTTTGTTTCAATGAAATATGTGAAAGATTTTCAAGAGGAGGAGGCAAAAAACCACTGGGTATTTTTATCATGATTAAAAATGATCTAGACGGGGAAAAGACAAGCATACTGGAAGTCCTACGAGAGGTGAGTCATAAAATGAAAGAGAAAATTATGCATTATGGAAAGAGTCTGCTAGGTGAGTTAAAAGAAGACCGCGCTACAGGATTGGCCGCCCAGCAGGCCTATTATTACATGCTGGCTTTGTTTCCTATGCTGATTCTATTAATTGCAATCGTTCCTTATTTAAATATCGATCCTCAAAAAGCAATTGAAGTTGTAAACAAATTGCTCCCATCAGAATCAGCACAATTATTACGAGATAATGTCGTTAAACTCGTCAGTGAGAGGAACGGGGGATTGCTGACCTTCGGTATTATCGGAACAATCTGGTCAGCATCAAATGGAATGAATGCATTTATGAAAGCAATGAATATCGCTTTTGATGTGGAGGAAACAAGATCCTTCATTAAGGCAAGACTGATATCAATCATGCTGACAATCGGATTGATTCTGGCATTTGTTGTTGCGTTGCTGCTCCCAGTTTTCGGGAAAGTTTTATTAGATACAGTTCAATCAATCATCCATATCCCAGAACAATTTGAAATTATCTTCCGCATTGTCCGCTGGATTGTTGCATTTGTCGTAATGGTAGCGGTAATAGCAGGTTTATATCGTATTGCGCCAAATAAGCATTATCCATTCAAACATGTCATTCCTGGAGCCATTTTCGCTACAGTTGTTTGGCAGCTGATTTCCCTTGGATTTTCATTTTATGTAAGCAACTTTGGAAACTATTCAGCAACCTATGGCAGCCTTGGCGGTGTAATTGTCCTGATGCTATGGCTATTCCTTACTGGGCTTGCGCTCGTCCTTGGGGGTGAAATCAACGCGATTTACCACCGGGAGAAAATGGGGGAAGAAACCATTGAAGGTGAAAAGACTTTATCTGCAAATGGATAGTCTATATAATCGCAAAAAAAAACAGCAGTAGCCTGCTGTTTTTTTTTGTATTCATTTTAATGTCCAAGTTTATTGTTTTTGGATGGTTTTAGCCCGAAAAACCACCAGTTCCAGTCCCCGAGCAGCTTCATCAGCGATGGGACCAGCACCATTCGTATGACAGTTGCGTCTATGAAAATAGCCAGTGCGATTCCGACACCCATTTGCTTTACTGGAGCTACCCCTGTAAAGGCGAATGCGCCTGTGACGACAATCATGATTGCGGCCGCAGATGAAATGATTTTGCTGGTAGAAATCAATCCGGTTAAGGTTGCATAATTATTGTCTTTCGTTTTCAGATATTCCTCGTGAATACGTGAAATCAGGAACACCTCATAGTCCATCGAAAGCCCAAAAACGAGACTGAAGACAAACACTGGGAGGATTAGAGCTATGCTTGTTGGTTCCAAACCGAGATGCCCTTCCTGGAAGATCCAAACGACAATTCCGAATGTTGCACTTAAACTCAGTATGTTCATTATAATCGCCTTAAGGGGTATGAGCAGGGATCGAAAAGCAACCATCAAGATGATAAAGGTAGATATAAGAATTAAAGTCAAACCTTTAGGAGTTTTTTCAAAAATCTCATCAAAGATTTCCTGTTCGAATTTAGGAGTTCCTCCGAACGATAGTGAAACATCATACCCTTTTTCGGCAGCATTCCTCACCCAATCGTGCGCTTCTTGTGCGGATAAAGTTTCTTTTAAATAAACGCTCGCCAGCATTTTATCTTCTGAAATAAGCCTGTCAATTACCGGCTTGATAGGGCTGTTCACCTGTGATGCAGCCGCTAAAAATGCATCGGGGTCATCAATTCCTGACAATGAGAAGACCGAATCGACAGACTCTACACCTTTGCTTTCTTCTAAATCAACTAACACTGCATGCAGCTTTTCAACATTTCCTTTTGATAAAACATTTCCTTCTGTATTAAGAATTACCTTTACTTCCTTGTCCGTAGTTTTATTTTTTTTCACGAATTCATCCTGGAATTTGTCATAGGCAATCCTTGCGTCATAAGTTGGAGGCAGGGCATCAACTCCAGGGACGGTTAGTTCCATTTGTCTAACGGGAATCAATCCGGTAATTAATAAACCTAGAGCCAGAATTGTCATAATTACGGGTCTTTTCATAACAAAATGGGCAAAGGTGCTCCATATTCCTGGCTTGTCCGTTTTCACCTTTAATACACTTAGGGAGTGAACCTTATTCCCTAACAAGCCAAGGATTGCAGGGAGGAATGTAATGGCCGATAAAGCAGATATGAATACAACCGTCATGCCACCGATTGCTACGTTCTGAAAAATGTCTATTTTGATGAACATCAAGCCGAGAAGGCCGATAAACACACACATCGCTGAAAAAATAATTGAACGTCCGGCGGTTGCGGTCGTAATCATGATTGCATCCTTTACAGATTGCTTATTCATTTCCTCCTTAAATCGGTTTATGAATAAAAGAGCGAAATCAATACTTAATGCCAGCCCAATCATTGGAATGATATTAAGGATAAAAATCGTCAAATCGAACCAGTAGCTGAAAAAATATACTGCCCCCATCGTGCTAAGTATCGATAAAATTCCAACCAAAAGCGGCAAGCTAGCTGCGACTATACTCCCGAACGCAAGGATTAGCACAATCAATGCGATAGGAAGGCCAATCATTTCAGCTTTTGCGAGGTCATCCTGGCTAGCCTGGTTTAAATCCTTAACGATCACGGGTTCTCCCGTAATTGCTACCTTTATCCCATTCTCATCCTTTAACACCTCGCGGAGTCCATTAATATCATCCCCCATCGATGAAGCATCCTTGTTAAAGAATAAGAGTCCATACGCGATATTTTCCTTCAGCATACCTTTTTGCTGAAAAGGTGACACATTATCCTCGGCTCCTGAAGCTTCTGTAGCTTCTTCGAATGAATCTTTTATAAAGGCAACCCAATCTTCTTTCGAAACACTCTTTTCTTTTTCATAAAGGATGATGATTGAAGCCTGATGCTGACCAAAATCCTTCTCAAGAATATTCTTAGTCTGCTTGTATTCACCATTAAATTCAAATCCATTGCCGCTTAGTACCGAAGGCAATTGTAAGGCGAAAAAACCTAAAAATATGATGAGCCCAACCCAAATTAAAATGACAGTTCCTTTATATCTAAAAATAAAGCTTCCGAATTTATTCATTTTTAACCTCCGGTAGGATTTATATAACTGCACTAAAAAAAATGACAAGATCTATTGGTATTCTCCTTAAAATGAATACTTAGATTATATAACAACCGTTTTCTCAGTGTTATGAATATTGTTTGAAGTTTCTTAGATGAGGCTGAATAGCAGTTCTTAAAAGAATGCGTTGAGAAACTGGGAAATGAATTTTTGGAGGAGGGAAAGTACATCAGTAAAGCAAATAATCAATTGTAATTGATTGAAACAGGGACCAGGAAGGAG
>NZ_JBAVFI010000726.1:0-1949 GCF_049588175.1 Mesobacillus sp. | reverse complement strand
GAAGCGCCTGGAACGAAAATCAACAGCCTTGTTTAACAGAGCCTTTTTAAAAAGAGGTTACCAATAAATCCTCTTGGTTACCAGAAAGAACAAATATTGGAAAAAGAGGTCACCAATAAGGCGACTTGGTTACCTAAAAGAACAAATATTGGAAAAAGAGGTACTCAATAAAGCCTCTTGGTTAACTGAAAGTACAAATATTAGAAAAAGAGGTCACCAATACAGTCTCTTGGTTTGCTAAAAGAAATACAATGGAAAAAGCATGGTTTGAAGAAGTGCTCCGAAAATCATTAAATTTTTTTATTTGATTGGATTGGTTTTATGAAGCCTCATAGAACAATAACGACAATTGTTAAGAAAACAGCCTTTTTGAAAAATTGTCCAACCTGAATAGTAAAAAGAGAAAAAGCAAAAACTTTCATGTAGCGATTTTTTTAAAGCCAAAGAAAAAGAGTTGAGCGATATGAAAGCATTGAGGTTACTTTTTATACTCAGCATCTTGTTAATTAATAATGGAAATGGCATCGAAGCCAAAAAACAATCACCTAATCACAAGGTTCAAATGTTCCAATGGGAAGAGGTCAATGACATTCTTCCAAAATACAGCAAGTTCACGGTTGTCGATTTGGAAACGGGTATGAAATTTCGTGTCCAGCGGCGAGCCGGAAGCAATCATGCGGATGTACAGCCCCTAACTTCTGAAGATACGGCAATCATGAAGAAAATCTATAGTGGTCAATGGAGCTGGAAGCGGCGAGCCATCATAGTCATTTCAGAAGAACAAATGAAAATAGCTGCTTCCATGCATGGTATGCCTCATGGTGGAGGGGCGCTGAAAAATAACTTTCCTGGTCATTTTTGCATCCATTTTTTCGGAAGTACTACCCATAGAACGAATTTTATGGACCTTTCCCATAAGTTAATGATCCTAAAGGCAGCCGGTAATCTTGAATTATACCTGGAACAAACTGACCCATATGACTTGGTTAACGCCTTTATTGCAGGAATCAAACAGCAGGATCCTAAAATTATATCCTATATATCCCTTCAGGAGCAGGACTGGGATACAATACTTCCAACGATTGATAATATAAGAATTTCCCGAATGGAAATATTGCCCCATGAGGATATAACGGACGAGCTAACACTGTCTGTCCCAGTTGAAATTAATTGGCAAATAAAAGGGGTGGGAGGCAAGAATTTTACCGGCAAAATAAAACTTGTGAGGTTTATGCCCAACGAGCAATGGAAGATAGATTCCGTTCAGTTTCTTAAAGATAATGGAATTAAAATGTAAAAATGGAAAAAGCTTGAGCAAAAACTCAAGCTTTTTTTGGTGGACCTGTAAATATGCTTGATTTTCTAAATTAATCCAATCTCAGCAGCATTCCCTTGTATAGTAACTTTGTATTATAAGGAAAGGGAGATCGATTTCAAAAACCTAACCATATTTAAAAAAGAATCATTTAAAGAGATTAATGCTCGCCAAACTTTGCGAAGGTTTTTTCATCTTCTACCAATCCACATGCAGCACACTGGATTTTTAATTCTGGACCCCGATAAGGGAGATGGAAAGGTTCAAGTTGATCATTAGAATATTGTTCCACAACTTCTCCAGATTGTGGATTTAATTTAACTGCTTGCGGTATTTGTGTAATCATATTGAATCTTGTTCGGTTTGTTTTGCAATTAGGACATCTGTATGGGGTACTCATTTTGCATTCTCCTTCTTTGTAATTTAGTTTTATTTTTTGCAAAGTAAAGCAGATTTATGTAAATATACTAGAGTGGGTTTGTACCGGCTTTTTAATCAGGAGGCGAAACTATGCAATCAGAGCTGTATGATAAATTATTGAAGGAATACAGAGACCTATGGAATAACCGAAGATTGGTGGGAGAAGAAAGTCCAGAATTTATTCTTAAAGAAGCAATCACAAGAGATTTAAGAG
>NZ_JBAVFI010000725.1:0-6334 GCF_049588175.1 Mesobacillus sp. | reverse complement strand
TCAGCCCATCGAGATGTTCTTTCAACTGACTTTTTCATATAGTCATATTCAGCTGGGTAAGGAGGGCACTCATCGAATGCCATCATGATATCTGAACCTAATGCATTTTGGATTTCCATCGCTTTCTCAGGTGAAAGGAAAAGCTTGTCTCCGTTAAGATGGTTGCGGAAATGGACGCCTTCCTCTTCAATTTTCCTGAACTCACTTAAAGAAAACACCTGGAACCCACCTGAATCTGTAAGGATCGCACGGTCCCAGTTCATGAATTTGTGCAGGCCGCCAGCCTCTTTTACTATTTCATGTCCAGGTCTCAGCCAGAGGTGATAGGTATTGCTCAGGATGATGCCAGCTCCCATTTCGACTAATTCCTCAGGTGCCATCGTCTTGACGGTTGCTAGCGTGCCTACAGGCATGAACACAGGGGTTTCAAATGAGCCGTGTGGTGTATGTACGCGTCCAAGCCTTGCTCCCGTTTGCTTACATGTTTTAATTAATTCATATCGGATTGCTGACAATTGATATAAGCTCCTTCCATTGGTTAAACCAAAGCATTTCTATTTTATCTTCGTTAAAATCAATTAATAAGGCTACACATTAGGATTTCTAAAAAACCAGGCTCTGTTAAACAAGGCTGTTGATTTTCGTTCCAGGCGCTTCGCTTTCCGCGGGGCTGGCGCTGAGCCTCCTCGTCGCTTCGCTCCTGCGGGGTCTCACCTGTCCAGCTGCGCCCGCAGGAGTCTGCGCGCCTTCCACTACAATCAACAGGTTTTAAAAATAACATTGGGCTTTAACAGAGCCTAAAACTCCAGAAGCAAGATTACAAAATCAGCATCGCATCGCCAAAGCTAAAGAAACGATACCTTTCTTCCACTGCCATATTATACGCATTGAGGACATGGTCCCGTCCAGCCAAAGCACTGACTAGCATAATAAGTGTTGATTTAGGCAGATGGAAATTTGTAATCATCCCATCGATTGCCTTAAATTCGTATCCTGGATAAATAAATATATTCGTCCAGCCACTTTCTGCTACAAACCTACCGTCATTTGCTGTGGCAATGGTTTCAAGTGTTCTTGTAGACGTTGTCCCTACTGTGATGATCCTGCCCCCATTTTCCCGGACTGTATTCAATAGCAAGGCCGTTCCTTCAGTCACCTGATAGAACTCAGAATGCATATCATGCTCTTCAATCGAATCAACACTTACAGGCCTAAATGTGCCAAGGCCTACATGCAGAGTGATAAAGGCAATATGGACTCCCATTTCCTTAAGCTCGTCCAGCAATTCCTCTGTAAAATGCAAGCCCGCAGTCGGAGCTGCTGCAGAACCTCGTTCTCTCGCATAAACAGTTTGGTAACGGTCCTTATCTTCCAGCTGCTCCTTAATATAAGGAGGCAGCGGCATTTCACCTAGCTGTTCAAGAACCTCATAGAAAATCCCTTCATAAGAGAACTTCATTGTCCTGCCGCCATGGTCTGCCTCACCTGTGCATACAGCTGTTAAAATCCCATCGCCAAAAACAATTTTTGTTCCTTTCTTTACACGCTTCGCTGGCTTAATAAGCGTTTCCCACTCATCGCCTTCAACCTGTTTTAAAAGAAGGACTTCAATTTTCGCACCTGTATCTTCCTTTAATCCGAACAGCCTTGCTGGAAGTACTTTTGTATCATTCAAAACAAGACAATCTCCAGGCTGTAGATATTCTTTTATATTTTTGAATTTATCGTGTTCAATTTTGCCGGATTCTTTATCCAGAACCATAAGCCTGCTTTCTGTACGCTGTTCCAGCGGAGTCTGAGCAATCAGTTCTTCCGGCAGATGAAAATCAAACAAATCTACTTTCATGATGTCACCCTTACTATTTTTTCTTGTGGCTGTGTTTAACATGCATATTGGTTTCCGCTCCAGACGCTTGCTTTCCGCGGGCAGACGAGACTGGTAACACAGCCAATCTTATAACTGTCTCAGTTTCAGCGGAATCTGCCAATTAAGTAGAAAACCGCAGATAATACAACGCTCAATACGATGGACGTTACAATAGGGAAATAAAATGTTGCATTGCCCTTTTTAATCATTACATCACCTGGCAGTCTGCCAAGCTTAATGAATTGCATGATAAATCCGATTACAAAGATCACTGCTCCCGCAATCATCACGAACTTTGCTGCACCTGTCAACGCTCAGGCACCTCCATTTGAAAATGTCGGTACACAGCCTCCGTTACAATTCTTCCCCTTGGAGTCCGCTGTAGAAATCCAATTTGCAGAAGATATGGTTCATACACATCTTCAATGGTCTGTGACTCTTCTCCGATGGTGGCGGCGATGGTCTCTAACCCTACTGGGCCGCCGCGGTATTTTTCAATTATCCCTATTAGTAATTTATGGTCAATATGGTCTAGGCCTAAACGGTCTACCTGCATGAGCTCCAATGCCTTTTTAGCCAGAGATTCCTCAACGGCTCCATTGCCACGGACCTGGGCAAAGTCTCGGACGCGCTTTAACAAGCGGTTCGCAATCCTTGGTGTTCCTCTCGATCTTCTTGCGAGTTCTTGGGCAGCAAGCCAATCAATTTCGGTTTCAAGCAGTTCCGCTGTCCTGACAACAATATCAGTAAGCTGGCTTTCATTATAGTATTCCAATCGGCTTAATACTCCAAACCTGTCTCTTAAAGGAGCAGATAATGAACCAGCACGAGTAGTCGCCCCAACAAGCGTAAATGGCGGCAGATCCAATCTAACAGAACGTGCACTCGGTCCCTTTCCAATGACAATATCCAGGCAAAAATCCTCCATTGCTGGATACAGCACTTCCTCAATTGTTCTGGGCAGCCGGTGGATTTCGTCTATAAATAATACATCGCCAGGTTCAAGCGCAGTCAAAATTGCCGCTAGATCCCCAGGCCTTTCAATTGCAGGGCCGGAAGTTGTCCTAAGGTTGACTCCCATCTCATTTGCGATGATGGCTGCAAGTGTGGTTTTCCCCAATCCAGGAGGACCATAAAGTAAAACATGATCCAATGTTTCGCGCCTCATTCTCGCAGCCTCGATAAATACTTCTAGATTGGCCTTTACCTTATCCTGCCCGATGTACTGCCTTAGTGTCTGAGGCCGCAGGCTCTGCTCAAATGAAAGATCCTGATCGCCGGCTTCACTGGAGATAATTCGTTCTTCCATCTGTTTATCACCCTTTTATCAATCTTGGTTTTATCTCAAAAGCTTCTGCAGCGCCTTCTTAATATATTGATCTGTCGATAGCTTTTCTTTTCTCAGATCAGGTGCGACCTTACGAATTTCCTTCTCGGAATAGCCCAGAGCCTTAAGCGCAAGGACTGCCTCATCAAACTCAGTCGACAGACTTTCAGCCGCTGCAACTTCATCCGCATTAAATAAGTTCGGGAAAAAGTCCGGAACCAAGTCATGCAGCTTTCCTTTTAAATCTAAGATCATCTGACGCGCTGTTTTCTTTCCTACTCCTGGGAATTTAACGAGGAAAGCCTCGTCTTCGTTTTCGATTGCCTGTACAACCTGTTCAGGCTCTCCCGAAGCAAGGATAGCGAGTGCCCCTTTCGGACCAATTCCTGACACATTCAAAAGTCTTGTGAAGAGGGCTTTTTCCTCCCTGCTCTTAAAACCATAAAGAGCAATGAGATCTTCCCTGACATAATGATATGTATAAATACGAATCTCTTTTCCAGTTTCTTTTGCAAATACAAACGGGTTAGGTGTCATAATTTGATACCCAATCCCATTATTTTCAACTACTATATATTCAGGCCCGACAAAGTCGACGCTGCCTTTAATAAATTCGAACAATACTCTCGCCCCTCTGCTTTGCTGTAACTCATTTTAACATACAATTTTTAATGAGATGTACAAAAATATGCTAAAAGGCGAACGTATGATTTATTTTTTATTTTGGCTCTTTTATCTAGGCCGTTAATTTTCGTTCCAGGCCCTTCGCTTTCCGCGGAAGAATTATAAAAAGCCCAACTGCCGGCTTTTTCATAAGCAAATTCTTCTAGGGGCTGTCGCTGAGCCTCCTCGTCGCTTCGCTCCTGCGGGGTGCAAATGATTCCTCACGAGAATCATTTCACCTAGGTCTCACCTGACCTGACCAGCTAAGCCCGCAGGAGTCTTCGCGCCTTCCACTACAATCAACAGGGTATAAAAACAACATTGGGCTTTAACAGAGCCTATTTTAAAGTTTGCACCTAGCGACAGGGATTTTACATGATAACACAAATAAAGAGCCGGTCATCCCCCGGCCCTTTATTGCTTTTCAAGCATTGTATATGGTTTAAATGTCTCGAGGACTTCTTCGTAGCATTGTTTATTCTTGATTGGAATTCCTTTCTTCAATTGATCTCTCTTAAAGCTTTCAAGCCTCCCAAGATCAATTTGAAAGAATGATTGGATAATATTTGATCCATCGGGCCTGCCATTAAAAATAGTAAGGACTCCCTCATCAGACAAGCCAAAATAACCATTCGCCTTTAAAAGTGGTGAGATGTCATCAATGTCCTGTCTGAAAACAGCTTTGTTCTGTTCCATATCGATAAGCTGCCAATCATCATATTTCGCCCAAAAATCTTCCATGGACCAAATTGTTTCCAGGACACCTTCCTCACTCATTTCTCCATCTAAATATGATCTTTGCAAAATGATCTTGACCTTAAGAGGTTCATTGATTTCATGTACCTTGGCTTCAGGCTTCTCAGCAAGAGCAGGTTCTGTGTGAAGCGCCAAACCATAGCCAGATAGACTGATTAGCAGCAGTACAGCGATGCTGAATGCATTAAACTTATACCTTGAACCCATTGCTGTCCACCTCACTTTAATTGTAATTGTTATTGGTTTCTGAATAAGAAAATAAAGAATGAAGACTTGTTCACTAATAGTTTAGCCAAAATATGTTTGTTTATCCTTTTATGAATTTTGTCTTTTCTGTGGCTGTTTTTTCTCAAAAATGATCTGTTAAACAAGGCTGTTGATTTTCGTTCCAGGCGCTTCGCTTTCCGCGGAAGAATTATGAAAAAGCCCAACTGCCGGCTTTTTCATAAGCAAATTCTTCTAGGGGATGGCGCTGAGCCCGCAGGACTTTGAAAAGCTTCCTTGAACCTGCCCACGCACGATGGAAATGCGTTAGCATTTTCGGAGGAGTCTACGCGCCTTCCACTACAATCAACAGGGTATTAACAATCAACATTCAGCCTTTAACAGCCTACAAAAAAGAATGAAGGCAAAGCGTATGCTCTGCCTTCACGATTTTATCTCTGATTCAGGTTGATGCTTTCCTGCGGGTTGCCGTTCTTTCTCTCATAGTCAATGTTTCTTGTCCTGCTGAATGTTCCTTCATCCGTGATGATTCTTAATTCTCTGCCTTCGATATAAGGCTTAACAGCTTTTCTGATTTCCATTTTCGTCTGTTTTTCCTTAGACTTGTCTTTATAATCAACAGCAATTTCTACATCCTTGCCAAACATAACAGACCTTACTTTATCAACATTGTCTACAGCTGCTGCTGCTTCGCCAACCTTACGAGCATTTTTGTTATCTTGTTCGCTATTTCTGTAAACCTTCGCTTTGCCGCTTCCTCTTTTTTCATCCAAATGACCGTGGTAATTCGTATCACCGCGGCTAAAACGGTTATCCTTTTGAAAAAAGTTATGATCGTGGTCTGCTAGCGGGACAGTCGGGTTAGGCGGGTTTCCATTTTCATCCCTTGACTGGATCCTCATTCGCTTTTGTTCTTCTGCGACACGGCCCTCTTTGCCAAAGTTGTGGTCAAAGATTTCAGTCACTGGACCTTCCCGATCATCCATTACATCAACTTCATTTCCTTTTTCATTTGAATAATAGCCTATTGGCTGAGCTGGATTGGCATTTCGGTCCTGGGCAGCATTTTCATCATTGCCATTACAGGCACTCATGCCAAACACCATCAGGGAAGCTAAAGGAAGCATTAGTAACCTCTTATCCAAACGAATAACCCCCATTCTGGCTAATCTGAGCATTTTAAATGCTCATTATTAGAGTGTGGATAGGCTATGTGTTTCATTCTGTCAGATAAGACCAATAGGATATTTAGAAACAACCCTCTATTTCAGTAACGATTTTATCTCCTCTTGAAATTTCCGCCTTTGCTGAAATTGGCTGAATGTCATATCAATAATCGGTGCAGTTCTGTATGGGTTTGAATGCTCATCATCTCGGATCAGCCTATTCCATTCTCTTAATAAATCGGCTGGATACAAAAGTCCATATAAAAATGCCTCGTTATTTAACCAATTGTTCAGGTGATTTAATTCCGCTAGCGCTGAAAGCTTCCAATC
>NZ_JBAVFI010000724.1:0-1746 GCF_049588175.1 Mesobacillus sp. | reverse complement strand
TTCCTAGATTGGTAGTGTCAGAGAGATTTTCTGTCTTGAACTCGCGGGCAATCCCAAAATCGATCAGTTTGAATTTTCCTTCTGGCGTCAGCATGACATTGTCAGGCTTCATGTCTCGGTAGATGATTGGATACGGCTTGCGGGAGTGCAGATATCCAAGTACATCGCTTAGTTGCTTCGCCCACTCGATTACTTCCGCAGCGGGAATTTTCCCGTCCCGTCTCAGCCGCTCCTTCAGCGATTCTCCTTCGATGTAATCCATAACCACATAGATATCGCCTTCGGATTCGATAATGTCGTAAATTTTTGGCAGCGAACCATGGTCGAGCTTTTTCAGCATATTCGCTTCAACAACGAGGCTGTTGATGAGTAACTCATTGTTGCTGTTGCTGCGCTTGCGGATATCCTTGACCACAAGTGACTTGTTGAGGCGGTTATCCATCGCCAAATAGACAACACTCATTCCGCCGCGGCCGATTTCCTTCAGTATTTCGTATCGATCATCAATAATGGTGCCTATTTGTATCAAGGTAATTCCCCCAAGTTAAATCACTTTTGCCAGCAAGACCGAGATATTATCTGTTTCCAGGCGTTCCTTCGCAAGCTCCACGAGTTCCACAATTTTATCCTTCATCTTTCGCTCGTCTTCAAAATTGACAGGATTCAGGCTGGTCTGCATCTCACTGTCTGTGACCTCATGGTAAAATCCATCGGTGCAGAGCATATACATCGTTTCATGCTTAACTTCACCTGTCGTAATCACAATATTGATATCCTTCGTTGCGCCCACACATTGCAGCAGCACATTCCGGCGCGGGTCGATCCTCGCCTGTTCAGCGGTGATGTTCCCCATCTGCAGTTCTCTCTCAACAAGGGTCTGGTCCTCAGTCAATTTCATCAGCTTGTCATTTATGCTGTATGCCCGGCTGTCCCCAATCTGCATGACGAAGTATTGCGAATAAAGGATGAACAAGGCTGTGATCGTAGTTCCAAGCTTGATTCCTGATGCCTCACCATATGCTAGGATTTTCGCATTCAGCTCACGAACACGTGCCTCGAGCTTTACGGGTATCTCTTTTTCTGCCATTTCTGACTCTAGAAGAGGAGGCAATTCATCGTCAAACCATTCTGAAATTCCCCTGATGACTGTGGCGCTAGCCAGCTCTCCGTGGGAAAGTCCCCCCATGCCATCACAGATGACAAACAAGCCCACTTCCCCCTGAGGCGTTTTAGCCGTTTTTAATAACATACCGTCCTGGTTCGTCTTCTTCTTGATTCCTATGTCCGTATGGTAGGCGACTTGAAATGCCATGTTTGTTTCCTCCATTTAATACAGCTTGAAGATGAATTCCTCATTTGCGAGCTTAATTCGATCTTCATGTTTAATTTTGATTTTTTCTTTGGGTAATACCTTAATGCCATTGACATAACTGCCATTGGTCGAGTGATTGTCTTCTAAAAAATACTCACCATTCGAAGAGATCACAAAAGCATGGACACGCCCAATCACTTTATTATCCGTCGCAAAATCCGCCCGCAGCGGGTCGCGGCCAATCTTGAAGTATTCCTTCGCGATCGTGATCTTTTCATTTTTCGCGACTGCCACCAAAAATGGCCTGCGGACCGAATGGCCAAGTGTGGTTGTACCCTCATCCTCATCTTCCTCCAGGACACCAAGCACAGTCGTTCCTGAATCCAATTCTTCCAGCTTGTGGTTTGCGAGGGCCGGCTGAATATGGATCGAGG
>NZ_JBAVFI010000723.1:0-1766 GCF_049588175.1 Mesobacillus sp. | reverse complement strand
ATATTAGGCGGAATCATTTTGTTTTTCTCACTAAGTTTCCTTTTTTCTGGCACAAATATGGACTCATCATTTTTCATCGGTATTTTTCTTTTTATCCAGTTGAGCTTTATTACTACTCTGCTATTCAATCTAATGCATAAGGTCAAAAAACTTGAAAAATCTCAATCAGAACATGAAAATAAGAGGGGGGCGTAGCATGAATCCAATCTTAAATGAAGTAGGAACCATTTTCATCCCTGTCAGCGACATTGAAAAGGCACGAGATTGGTATTGTGATATACTAGGTTTTCCGAATGATGGAGAAATACTATTTGACCATCTATATGTTCTGCCAATGAAGGGTACAGGCATAGTATTAGACAGCAAGATTTATTCAGAACAAACTATTTTTCGTACCCCGGCATTTCATTTAAATGCAGCTGATATTCGAAAGGCATATGAATATTTAAGTGGCAAACAAGTGGATTTGGCTACTGCCATTGAACATGAACATTGGTTTAATTTCAGAGACCCTGATGGCAACCACATCATGGTATGCAAATGCTGAATTCTAACTGCAGATTCTTTTACTAACAAAAGTGTATGTTATTAAGCGAAGAACTAGATTTCATAAGAAGAGGAGATTCATATATGTTATTAAAAAAATTAATAAAGCTAACTGCCATTGTGAGCTTATTTACACTCGCACTGGGATTTGCCATACCGGCCTTCGCTTCCAGCGATAATGATGAAGATAGCATCAACGAAAAATACGGCCTTCCGATCGTTGTATATGGTGAAGCTTTATCAGAAAAGCAAAAAGGTGAGGTACGTGAATTACTCGGTGTAAAGGATCCAACAAAGGTTAAAGAAATTACAGTTACCGGTAAGGACCTCGTTACTTATATAAAAGGTGATGAACATTCCAATATGTATTCTTCTGCAAAAATCACAAGGAAGGATACAGGCGAGGGTCTGGTCATTAACCAGGTAACACCTGAAAACATTACGGAAGTTACAGATGAAATGTATGCGAATGCATTATTGACAGCGGGTATCCAGGATGCAGTAGTGGATGTCGCTTCACCAGTTAAGGTTAGCGGACATTCAGCTTTAGTAGGTATTTACAAGGCCTATGATGAAGGAGAAGGAACAGCATTAAACAAAGATCGTACTGAGGTAGCAAATGAGGAGTTAAACCTTGCAACCGATTTGGCGAAAAAGGAAGGTCTTGATCAGGATAAAGTCAGTGAGCTCCTGACAGAAATCAAAAAAGAAATCGCTGCACAAAACCCGGCAACCAAGGAAGAAATCGAGAAAATCATCGATGAAAAATTAAAAACACTGCAAATCCAGCTCAGCCCGGACGACAGGCAGCTGCTTGTAGATCTGTTCAATAAAATGCGTGACCTGAACATTAACTTTGATAATGTACAGTCGCAATTAGAGGATTTATCGAATGATATCCAAAAGCGGATCGAAGAAGCAGTTGGTGATAAAGGATTCCTGCAATCAGTATCTAACTTCTTTAAGGAGTTATTTGAAAGCATTAAAAATATTTTTTCTTAAGATCTTATCATAATCTTCCTTGCATATGAAAAAACTTCGTATTGTCGCAAATAAAAACAGGGGACTATTCCTCTGTTTTTTATTTTTCTATTTTCAGCTTTATTTTATAATGCAATAATTAGAACATTAACTCAATTAGAAAAAGGGAGTATAAATCAATGAAAATTCGCCAAGCGGGAGAAAAAGATGCTGAAAATTTTGCCAGACTTATACGGGAT
>NZ_JBAVFI010000722.1:0-2147 GCF_049588175.1 Mesobacillus sp. | reverse complement strand
GCTACTTCAACCACGAACAGGATTGCATAGATGTGGATGAAGTGAATCGGGACGGCAAAATTGAATAATTGCTGTGTTCCCCAGATAAGCATGTAATAAGTGATGACGTGGAAGATAATCACTACTTTTGCAGCAAGAGACGGGACTCGTTTTGTGAAAATCCCTACGAGTAAAATTGCGATAATTGGAATGTTGAAGAAGCCGGTAAATCTTCTGATCAAGTCCCATAGACCTTCAGGAGCGTTCATCAGTAATGGAGCAATACAAAGTGAAACGACTGCCAGCAATGTTCCGGAAATTTTACTTACAGAGATCAATTTCTGATCATCTGCATCAGGATTGAATCTTGCTTTATAAATATCTAGCGCAAACATGGTTGCAGCGCTGTTTAAAAGAGAGTTGAATGAGCTTAAAACAGCACCAAGCAGGACTGCCAGGAAGAAGCCGGACATCCACGTTGGCAATACATCGGATATCAAAGCCGGATAGGCCAGGTCAACCGATTTCAGGTTGCTGCCATACAAATGGAAGGCAATAACGCCCGGGATCATCATTGCTAAAGGCACCAATAATTTATAAAATCCAGAAATGATGACACCTTTTTGGCCCTCAGCAAGGTTTTTTGCCCCTAATGTCCGCTGGATCACGTATTGATTGGATGCCCAATAGAATAGGTTGGCAAAAATCATTCCTGTAAAGATCGTTCCAAAAGGCACGGAATCTTTCTCTGTTCCAATAGAGTTCAATTTTTCAGGATGGACAGTTGCAATCTCCTTCATCCCACTGAACATATTTCCATCACCAAGTGCAATCAAGCCAAGAATCGGAACAAGCAGCCCGATGATGATCAAGCCAATTCCGTTTAACGTATCTGATATGGCAACAGCTTTTAATCCGCCGAAAATGGCGTAAATAGCCCCGATAATGCCGATAATCCAGATGATTATCCAAACGGAAACCTCATAGGATATACCGAAAAGTTCCGGGAAATTGAATAGCTGCAACACAGCAAGAGCACCAGAATAGAGCATGGATGGTGCGGTAACGAAAATATAGCCTAGCATGAACAAAAGAACGGTGTATTGCCGAACGCCTTCATCAAATCGCTTGCTCAAAAATTCGGGGAGCGTTGTGAAATTTCCGCCTAGATATTTAGGCAGCAAGTAGATTGCCATGATAATAATGGAGAACGCTGCAGTAACCTCCCAGGCCATGTTAGACAAATTTGTCCGATACGCCTGTCCGTTCAATCCGACAAGCTGTTCAGCTGAAAGGTTTGTGAGCAGGAGAGAGCCGGCAATAAACCCGCCGGATAAACCGCGGCCTGCGAGGAAATAGCCATCAGAATCACTTACCTCGCCCTTCGTCTTCACATAAGAATACCAGGCGACCAGCCCCATGAAAAAAGTGGCTGAAATCAATGTAAAGCCAATACCCCCAAAGTTCATTAACAGACACCCCTTGTTATGTAATTATTTTATATGTTGTTTAATATCCTGCTCGCTAACTTGCTAAACCTTTAACGCGGTAAAATGTGAAACTCGAAACAATACAATTAGGAAAAAATGGGAGAATATAATATCATAATAGTAATAAGGTGAAATTGATGGACTGGAGTTGGTTCTGATGGATTTTTCATTTATTGTTTCAGAGGAAAGGATTAAGCGGGCCTATAAAGATGGGGAATTTGATAATCTTCCTGGTTATGGAAAACCGCTGAAACTTGAGGACTTATCTGCAGTGCCACAGGAATTAAGGATGGCCTACCAGCTGCTGAAGAACAACGGATTCTCTCCTGAGGGAAATAAATTAAGGCAAGAAGTCATGACGATAGAAGATTTGATTCGTAAATGCGAGAATCCAGAAGAAAAAGAGCAGCTCAACCAGCAATTAGGCCAGAAACTCCTAAAGTACAACAAACTCATGTCAAGCAGAGGCGGCACCACCAACTCATCTATATTTAAAAACTACGAACGCAAAATACAAAATAAACTACTTTAACAAATTAACGCGCCGGGGGTCAGACCCCCGGCGCGTTAATACTGTAAAGCACTGGGGGTCTGACCCCCAGTGGAGTAATGCGGTGATGGAATAGAGCGTTGGCTTCTAAGTGCCTATTGTTTTGATTTTTTCGGCTGCTATTGCTG
>NZ_JBAVFI010000721.1:0-2410 GCF_049588175.1 Mesobacillus sp. | reverse complement strand
ATTCAAGGTTCATCAAACCACTGGACGAAAAAATGCTTACAGGCATCCTTAATGAAGATTTACCTATTTTAACAATTGAAGAGGCAGTCCTTCAAGGCGGATTTGGAAGCTTCATTCTTGAAACAGCCCAGGAACTTGGCTACCATAAAGCTGAAATTGACCGAATGGGAATACCTGATCAATTCATTGAACACGGCAGTGTAGATAAACTGTTAAAGGAAATTGGAATGACAACAGACGATGTTGTCTTGCGGATCCAAAAGCTTGCAAGACAAAAACAAAAAAGGGCGTAACAAATGAAAATCAAAAAAGAACGATTAGATGTGCTGCTCGTGGAGCGCGGTCTTGCTGAAACAAGAGAAAAGGCGAAACGGACAATCATGGCAGGGCTTGTCTACTCCAATGAAAACCGTTTGGACAAGCCAGGAGAAAAGGTAAATAGTGATATTCCACTAACAGTAAAGGGTAATGTCCTTCCGTATGTAAGCAGAGGCGGCTTGAAGCTTGAGAAAGCATTAAAGGTTTTTGACCTAGAGGTTAAAGGCAAAACTCTGCTCGATATCGGGGCTTCTACGGGCGGATTTACGGATTGCGCACTCCAGAATGGAGCAGAAATGTCCTATGCCCTGGATGTTGGCTATAACCAGCTCGCATGGAAACTGCGTCAGGACGAGCGTGTTGAAGTGATGGAGCGTACCAATTTCCGCTACGTGAAACCTGAAGACCTGACAAAGGGTCTCCCAGACTTTGCCAGCATTGACGTATCCTTTATCTCGTTACGGCTGATTCTACCTGTCCTGAAGACCCTATTGGTATCAGGGAGCGATATTGTCGCTCTCGTCAAACCACAGTTTGAAGCAGGTCGAGAACAAGTCGGCAAGAAGGGGATTGTCCGCGACAGGAAAGTCCATATAGGAGTAATCGAAAGGATCATTGCCTTTGCACTGAGTGAAGGCTATGACGTCTTCGATCTTTCATTTTCACCGATCACAGGCGGGGATGGGAATATTGAATTTCTCCTACATCTTCAGTGGAACGGAAAGGTTGGAGAAAAGGGCGAGCTGAAGTTTAAATCAACATCTGATGAAGTTGTAGCTGAGGCACATAATGAATTGAAATCAAAACAAACTAGTGGAGAAGAATAGGCAAATAGCCTGTTCTTCTTTTGCTTTACTACTGTTAATTTTCCATCTGAAGAGATAAAAAGTTCATCTCTTTGTCAATTCCTCATAGAAGGTTTTGCTGAAAAACCACGAATGATTGTACAATCTGCTGAAATCGGCTAACATATGAGTATAAATAATAAAAGAATGTTTCGGATGTATCCAGGGGTGATATGAATGAATAAAGGCCAGCGCCATATTAAAATACGTGAGTTAATTGCAAGTAAAGATATTGAAACTCAGGATGAGCTTGTTGATCGGCTGAAAGCTGCCGGTTACAATGTTACACAAGCCACGGTCTCCCGTGATATTAAAGAACTTCATCTTGTAAAAGTGCCTTTAATCGACGGAAGATATAAATACAGCCTGCCAGCTGACCAGCGTTTCAACCCTTTGCAAAAATTAAAAAGATCATTGATGGATGCTTTTGTGCGGATTGATCAGGCGGGGCATTTACTAGTCATGAAGACGCTGCCGGGCAACGCTAATGCTATTGGAGCTTTGATTGATAATCTCGATTGGGAAGATATACTTGGCACGATTTGTGGAGATGACACAATCTTGATTATTTGCCGTACTCCCGAAGATACGGAGCTTGTCACAAATCGGTTTCTTGATATGCTATAAATGAGGTGACGGTTGCTTGTTAAATGAATTATCGATCAGAAACTTCGCAATTATAGAATCTTTATCTATTTCTTTTAATAAAGGCCTGACTGTACTGACTGGGGAAACAGGTGCAGGAAAATCCATCATAATTGATGCGATTCATCTGTTGGTTGGTGGCAGAGGTTCGGCTGAGTTCGTTCGCCATGGTGAAGATAAGGCTGAAATAGAGGGCTTGTTCTTTATCGATGGAGAACATCATCCTTGCTACTCAAGGGCTGCGGAATTTGGAATTGACATTGAAGATGGCATGATCGTATTAAGAAGGGATATTTCAGCAAGCGGAAAAAGTGTCTGTCGCATCAATGGCAAGCTTGTAACAATAGCTGTGTTAAGAGAAGTGGGCTCTTCACTGATCGATATACACGGCCAGCATGAGCATCAGGAATTGATGGATGAAACTAGGCACATAAATCTTCTTGACCAATTTGGTGCTGAAGAAATTCTCCCAGCTTTAAATGAATATCAGCATGTTTTTCGTTCGTTTGAACAAATGCAGAAAAAACTGAAAAGCCTTAGTGAAAATGAACAGCAAATGGCTCATAGGCTTGATTTGATTCAGTTCCAGCATGATGAAATCC
>NZ_JBAVFI010000720.1:0-2100 GCF_049588175.1 Mesobacillus sp. | reverse complement strand
GTTGAATAAAGAACTAAAAAAGTATGGTTTATTTTTCTCGGTGGACCCGGGAGCAGATGCCACTCTTGGCGGTATGGCAGCAACAAATGCCAGTGGAACAACATCGGTAAAATATGGAGTCATGCGTGACCAGGTCCGAGATCTTGAGGTGGTAATGGCTGATGGCTCGATCATACATACTGGCAATTTAGCCGCTAAATCCTCATCCGGATACCACCTTAATGGTCTCTTCGTTGGTTCGGAGGGAACGCTTGGATGCTTTACCGAATTGACGTTGAAAGTTTATGGAATTCCGGAGCACATAATGGCAGCAAGAGCATCTTTTCCAACCTTGAACGATGCTGTAGAAGCTGTTGTATCAATCTTGCAGGCAGGCATTCCAATCGCGAGGGTGGAGCTCGTCGATGAACCTTCAATGAAACAGGTTAACCTTTTTAGTGACACCGCCTATAAAGAAGGCCCAACACTATTTTTAGAGTTTCATGGAAATGAAGCAGGGCTGAAGCAGGATGTTGAGTTCACAAAAGAAATTGTCGAAGACCATCATTGTCTCGATATTGAATTTGAAACAGATAATGCTGCCAGGAACCGTTTATGGGAGGCCCGGCACAATCATGCCTATGCTTATATTCACGGGCATCCTGGTAAAAAAATGATGGTGACGGATGTCTGCCTTCCAATTTCAGAGCTGTCGGGTGCCATTCGTCATGCAAGGGAAGCGGTTGATTCCCTCGGCCTCACCGGTGGAATCGTCGGCCATGTAGGCGATGGAAACTATCACGTACTTTTGATGATTAATATGAACGATCAAGAAGAGATTGATCGGGCTGAACAGCTAAATGAACAAATTGTACTTTATGCTCTTGAGCGCGGAGGAACATGCACCGGGGAGCATGGAGTCGGGATCGGCAAGCAAAAATATCAGCAAAAGGAACACGGGGACGCACTTCTAGTTATGGAAAAAATCAAACAAGCCCTTGATCCAAACAATCTATTAAATCCAAATAAAATTTTAAAGCCGAAAGAAAGAGTGTGATGAAATGAAAGTTATCGAAGCAGTAAGTACTATAGCCGGAAAATATTTTGCTGTATGGGTTATCCTTACATCTGTCATTGCCTTTTTGATTCCAGAACCATTCTTGGGTTTGGGAGGATATATTACCATTTTGCTCGGCGTTGTCATGTTTGGAATGGGTCTTACTTTGAAAGCAGTTGATTTTAAAATCATTTTTACCAAACCCATCCCAGTGTTGATTGGCGTGTGCGCCCAATTTATCATCATGCCAACTGTCGCTTTCCTCATTGCGAAACTTTTAAATCTGCCAGCTGAATTAGCAGCAGGACTGGTTTTGCTCGGCTGTGTACCAGGCGGAACAGCCTCTAACGTTATGGTGTACCTTGCAAAAGGAAACGTACCACTGTCAATCGCCATGACTTCAGTATCAACACTATTGGCACCGATCATGACACCACTGCTTCTGCTTTTGCTAGCGGGCCAATGGATGCCAGTTGATCCTGTTGCCATGTTTAAGTCAATTATCCAAGTCATCATTCTTCCAATTATTTTAGGTTTAGCTATTAAGAAATTTTTCCCTGTGGCAGTTGAAAAAAGCTTAACCGTTTTACCGCTTATTTCGGTAGCAGCTATCATCACAATTGTTAGCGCGGTAGTTTCAGGCAATGCAGCCACCATTGCAGCATCCGGGTTTCTTATTTTTACAGCTGTGATGCTTCATAACGGATTCGGACTTCTGCTTGGTTACTTTGCGGCAAAAGTGCTAGGGCAAGATGAAGTAAACAGAAGAGCGATTTCGATTGAAGTGGGCATGCAAAACTCCGGGTTAGGCGTTGCGCTGGCGACAGCACACTTCGGTCCGCTCGCCGCCCTCCCAAGCGTCCTCGCTGCTGCATGGCACAACATTTCCGGACCAATCCTTGCGACTTACTGGTCAAAAAAGCCTGCAGAGAGCAGTGAAAAAGAGGTGCCAGTTCGCCCTGTGAGTGCTCGGCTGTAATCAAAGTTAATCAAATAAATCCTACGCAACCAGCGTGGGATTTTTTTCGGCCAAAACTCATAACATAAGAAAATGGGAGCAAGAT
>NZ_JBAVFI010000719.1:0-3528 GCF_049588175.1 Mesobacillus sp. | reverse complement strand
TGGATTTTTAAAAGATTTGGCTCTGTTAAACAAGTCTGTTGATTTTCGTTCCAGGCGCTTCGCTTTCCGCGGAAGAATTATGAAAAAGCCCAACTGCCGGCTTTTTCATAAGCAAATTCTTCTAGGGGCTGGCGCTGAGCCTCCTCGTCGCTTCGCTCCTGCGGGGTGCAAATGATCCCTCACGAGAATCATTTCACCTAGGTCTCACCTGTCCAGCTGCGCCCGCAGGACATTGATTAGCTTCCTCGAATTTGCCCACGCACGATGGAAATGCGTTAGCATTTTCGGAGGAGTCCACGCGCCTTCCACTACAATCAACAGAGTTTAATAATCAGCATTCAGCTTTAACAGAGCCAATTAATAAAAAAGCACGCCCCTTTTCGAAGCATGCTTGATCATTTATATTAGATTTAGTGAAATTTGCAGCCGTTCCTTCGCCTCTTTTACCATTCGATCCAAAAGTTCCTGAACAGTTGGTATATCGGAAATCAATCCGGAGACCTGTCCGCCATTCATGAAACCTCGCTCTGCATTCCCTTCAAGCGCACCTTTTTTATGCAGTTCTTCGGAAGTCAGTTCAGCAAACTCATCTGCGGTAACCCCCAGCTTTTCAGCCTCAAGCAGCTTCTCTGCGTATGGTGTGTTCAACAGTCTGCGAATCCTTCCAACAGATCTCCCCACAATGACCGTTTCATGATCGGTCGCCTGCAATAATTTTTGCTTATAGGCTTCATGAAAAGGAGCTTCGCTGGTAGCGATAAATCTTGTTCCCATTTGGACCCCAGATGCTCCCAATGCCAGCATGGCAGCAAGACCTTTACCGTCCCCAATACCTCCAGCTGCAGCTACAGGAATATTGACTTGTCCGACAATCTGCGGAATTAGTGCAAGAGTGGTCGTTTCAAGATTTGAATTGATGCCTGCAGCCTCATATCCTTCAGCTACTAAAATATTTGCCCCGGCGGCTTCAGCTTTCTTTGCCTGTTTTACTGAAGCTACAACAGCAATCACTTTTATACCTGATTCATGCAGTTTGGGAATAAAAGGTGCCGGATTGCCTGCGGAAAGAGTGACAACAGGAACCTGATGTTTGACAGCAAGTCTCAGCACTTCCACCGCATTGGGGGATACACTTAAAGCTACATTTACAGAAAACGGCTTAGATGTCCTGGCTTTTGTTTCTACAATTATCTTTTCCACTTCATCGGCGGACATCGTGCCAGCACCAATTGTTCCAAGACCTCCCGCCTCTGAAACAGCTGCGGTTAATGCAGCATTGCTGATATTCCCCATTCCACCCTGGATGATTGGATATTTTATGCCCAGAACAGAAGTAATTCCATTCACAAAAATTCCCCCTTCGTTATAATAATGTTATACTAATTTTAAAATTATGACAATTAAGAAAAGGAGTGTTTTTATGATTCTATCCTATTTGGATAAGGTGCCTTCAGTCGATGAAACTGTGTTCATGGCACCAGGGAGCTATATTATTGGCGACGTAAAAATTGGCAAGCATTCAAGTGTCTGGTTCAATGCAGTTTTGCGCGGAGATGAGGATACGATTACCATTGGGGAAAACTGCAGCATTCAGGACAATGTTACTTGCCACTTGTATGAAGGTTCCCCGCTGGTCATTGAAGATGACGTTACGGTTGGGCATAATGCCATCCTCCACGGCTGCACCATCCGAAAAAGATGTATCATTGGCATGGGTTCAACCATTCTTGATGGCGCTGATATCGGTGAAGAATGTATCATCGGAGCTAATACTTTAATTCCAGCTGGGAAGAAAATTCCGCCACGCTCCTTAGTAGTTGGAGCACCGGGAAAAGTCGTCAGGGAAATCGGCGAAAAGGATTTAGAGTTAATCCAACTATCAATCGATACATATGTCCAGAAGGGCAAGGAATACCTAGAGCACTTAAAGAGTGTATAATTTATCTCGTTAAAAAAGAGCCTGGTGAATTCCAGGCTCTTTTATTTTCACCCCTGGTTTGTTATCATGCCTTTTCCATAACACCCTTCCTCATCCGTCTCTTTACCTGGAATAGGACAATTACGATTTCAATTTACCTGTATAAAATGAAAAAGACACAACCATTGCAGATCGTGCCTCTAACAATTATTCCATGATATATGGATGATCCATAACATCATAATCAACAGCTTTATGCTTAATTTCATTGCCTTCTTTGAAGACGGACTCGAAGAAACGGGATGCTGGCTCCGCCAGCTCCTTGTAGTATTCGCTGAAGAGTGAGGCTGCGTGGCTTCCGAGCCATTTTTCAGGCAATAGCTCCTCTGGCAGTCCTGGATCAAAGAACAGAAACTTTCTGTATTCATGGACAAGCTTTGTCCGCTCTACGAAGCATTCTGCGTCTGACATGCTTCCCTTTTGTATCTTGTTTTTATCGATGATGTATTTCTGGCTGTATTCACTGATGAAATCCTGGTACTTTGCATTGATTTCATGTAAATCCCAGCTTTTTTCTACCAATCTCTTATTTTCATGAGGACCATTGTACTCTGCCACAAAGAAATCAACGTACTGTTTAATCTCGTATTTTTCAATTAAATCATTTACTTGCCTTTCGAGATTGTTGGCAGATATCCAAAAGCTGTTTGACATTGAACCAAATCCGCTCCAGATTAATTCCTTCCGCAGCTCGTCACGGACATTCCGGATTTCCTCAGGGATCGTATACATCAGGATTCTCCATTTGCCATCCCACTCTTCAGGCTTCAGCTTAAAGATACGCTTACCTGCTTCATCAATCCTTTTCTGGCCGCGGGGAGTCAGCGAGTAATAGCTCTTGTTGCCAATCTTCTCAGCCTGCACCCATCCTTGCTTATTCATCCTGGAAATGGCTGCTCTAACAGACTGATCATTGTGCCCAAATTCGTTAAGCAGCCGAATCAAGCTGCCAATCCAAATCTTGCTCCCATAATGAGATATATAGTCACCATAAAGTGTGAAAATCATTGATCTAGTATTCAAGCTTCTGTCACCCTCGTTTTTTTAGTTGAACGGATAAAATCCGTTATAGAACATTTTACAGTATTATCATTATTTTGCAAAAACAATTTGCTAAAATAGCAAAAATCCATAGGGAATTATCCCTATGGATGGTTATTATTCCGCAGTGAAAACTGGTCTGCGTTTTTCACTGAAAGCATTTAAAGCTTCAACACGATCCTTTGTTGGAATCGTGACTTCATACGCCTTCGACTCTATTGCAAGCCCTGTCTGCAGGTCGGTGCTGCTTCCATGCTGGATGGCATACTTAGCCTGCCTTACCGCTATAGGCGCATTTTGAAGGATTTCATCTGCTAACTCCTTGCAAACTGGCATCACGCTTTCTTTCGCAGCGACATCCGTTAAAATTCCAAGTTCAAGAGCCTTTTCAGCAGAAATTTTCCTTGCTGTAAAAATCAATTCCTTCGCCTTCATTTCCCCGATGAGCCTTGAAAGACGCTGTGTTCCACCAGCACCTGGAATGATCCCCCAGCTTACCTCTGTCATGC
>NZ_JBAVFI010000718.1:0-3118 GCF_049588175.1 Mesobacillus sp. | reverse complement strand
CCTACTTTTTCACTTTCATAAAGGTTGGTAACCGAGGTAGAATACTCCAAGATTCTTCCTCGGAACTCCAGGCTGCTTCCAGGCACCATCACTTCAAACTCACCCTCATATAACAAAGTTGTAATATCGTGATATTCATTACTTGTTACCTTGAACTCTATCGAAATTTGAATTAATCCATTTATATTGCTTTCTTCATACTGACTTACCAAGATAACTTGATCATTAAGTATTATTTCCTTTATCATCGTTTAGCCCCTCTCTAAGCAATGGCTGGAACTTATTTTATCATTCTGTTCTTGAGCAATCAAAAAATCGGTTCGTTAAAAAAACCCACCCAAATTCGGGCGGGCAACAACCAATTATATTTTGGCTAAAAAGTCTTCCATAGCCCTTACAAGCTCGGCAGGCTGTTCATACATGCTCATATGACCTGCGCCTTTAATTAAAACTTGTTGAATGTTAGGTTTGTTAATTGTAAACGTCTTATCGGGAGGAATGATTTGATCCTGTTCGCCCGCTACTAAAAGAACAGGCACTCTAGAATCTTCAAGGACATAATTCCGGTTAGGCCTGTCCCTCATTGCCAGTAGTGCGCTTACAACACCCTTAATAGATGTGGACATACCAATCTTTACAGTAGTTTTAATATCGTGTGCATTTAACTCTGAATTAGCTGGTGAGAATAGTTTTTGTGAGAGTCCATTGATGAAAGAATCCATCCCTTCTTCAAGCACTTTCTTAGCGTTGGTTTCTCTGCCTGCCTTAGCTTCATCCGAATCCGGATTGGCCGTGGAATGTATTAATGAAAAACCATTCAAATATTGCGGATATCGCTCAGCAAATGCAAGTGTGATATATCCTCCAAGAGAATGGCCGAACATTGTTACTTCCTTAAGTCCTAATTTATCCAGCAATCCCTTTATCACCCCCGCCAGATCTTCAATCGAAAATTTTCCAAATCCCATTGAAGAGTCTCCATGTCCGGGAAGGTCTATGGCAATAACTCGATTATTTACAGATAGATCAGGCAGCACCTTTTCCCAATAAAGCTTGCTTCCTGCAAATCCATGAATGAGCACGATTGTTTTCCCTTCACCTTTATCAAAATAAGATACTGCTGTACTGCCAACTTCTGTTTTTTTAGATTCCATTTCTTTTGCTCCTATCCTATTGTAATACTTATTTTATTCCCTAGTACGAATTTATTAATCTCTCCGCAGCTTCCTCTTTGCAGAAAATTCCGTTTGCAAAGTAGAAAGGCTGATATTACCACACCTCAACCGCTTGTTTCTCTGTTACAATTTTAAAGTTGAATAATTTCAGGAGGATTCTGATATGAAAAAACGTATCCTGCTCCTAATGGTCGTATTGCTTACCTTCGGTGGAGGTTTTATATCTGGATTACTGTACTCCAGCCAAAATTCTCGGAATGAAAATGTACTTTATACTAGTGAAAATACTCCTCAATCCGTTAAAAATCTAGAACTTAAAGCTGCTCCACAGGCAAAAACACACAATCCAGAAGTGCTGATTGGCTATGTTCAGGACTTTCGCAATCCGGATGAGATTGACTATAAGAATCTGACTCATGTGATATTTTCATTTGCCCATCCAACAGCCGATGGCAAACTCCTATTAAACGGTGATCACGCTCTAAAAAATTTGCGTGCGATTACCGCCAAGGCAAAACAGCATGATACTAAGGTTATTTTAGCAATAGGCGGCTGGTACCATATTAACGGCGGTGAATCCTATGATTATTTTAAAGCTGCTATTTCCAATCCAGCTTCGAGAAAAAAGCTAGTTAATGAGCTTGTTAGTTTGGCAGATAGAGAAAATCTTGATGGGATAGATATCGACTTTGAACATCCCCGTTCAAAGGAAGATGCTCGTTACTTATCTGCATTCTCAAAAGAACTGAGTGCATTGCTTCAGCCAGCAGGCAAAGAGCTTTCCATAGCTGTTAATGCAAAAGTTCATAGTGTTACGGGCACCGAAATCCATTCTGTTGTGTTTGAACCAGAGATGTTCCAGTATTTCGACCATGTCAATTTAATGGCTTATGACGGCCAGTGGGATGGCGAATACAATGCTGCCAATTTATCTCCTTACTCTTATTCTGCTAATATTGTTTCTTATTGGTCGAATCTTTTTGATCAACACGGTTTTTCGAGGGAAAAGCTTGTGTTAGGTGTTCCTCTTTATGCACAGCCTGAGGACCCTGCCATAAAACAGGTTTCATACGAAGCACTCATTCAAAATAATCCCGCAAATGTTACAAGGGATAAAGTCAGCATGAACGGAACTACTTATCATTACAATGGACATGCTACACTCCAAAAGAAAACCAAATTAGCGCTTGACCAAAAGCTAGGCGGAATGATGGTGTGGGAAGCTGGCCTCGACGCTCTAGGACCAAATAGTGCGACTACCATGATTGCTAACGTATTAGAAAATAAAGATGACACACGATTCTATACAAAGAAATAGCTAACTGAAGCCTTTTTGGCTTCTTTTTTTTGCCTTTAGCAAACACGGACACGGATTTGTACCGCTTGAATAAATTAGCAGTAAAGAATATTAGGTGGTGCAATCTGCATGAAATTACCGACTATTTTGGGCGGTCCTATTTTACGAAGGGCTGAACCTTCCTGTATATATATATGGATCGCATTGAGCCGAAAACTAGAATTCGGCGCTGAATTGTTTCACATTCTTGAATCAGAGTCCACTGATCATGTTCAATATCTTCCATTGGATAGCGAACTTGAAACAACGACAATCAAGGCTGGAGAACAGCTCTATGTATCACTTATAAAAATAATGCCTAAGAACGAAACTTTCCCTTCTAATACACTAATTGGCTATAATCTGTTATTTAAAAGGGGAGTTCTCCATCGTGACTTAGGAAGCTTTGATTTACTAACACCCGGTCATTCGGATTCGATTGTATATGGCAATCTCAAATATCCTGCTTTTTATATAGATCACAAGCGTGGACCAAACAGGATTCTATATGGGTCATGCCGGAAACCACATGGCAATGGAAATGATGCATTTTCAGCTGCTGATCTATTATTGAAGGAGCAATATCGAAATCTTTCCGAACGCCCAA
>NZ_JBAVFI010000717.1:0-3263 GCF_049588175.1 Mesobacillus sp. | reverse complement strand
CCTTCCATCCTTTCCCTCATAGCCATAGCGGCACAAATCCTTTGAAAAGACCTATCCCCTCACGCGTGTTTAATTTATTCTTTGAAGCATGGGGACGTACCTAATGCTTCCGTTTATTAAGAGGATTTCCCACTGGATTTCAATACTTTTGCGCTGAACATATGTCATCAAAAGAAGCAAAGGGTACGTCCCTTTGCTTCGTCCCTTTGCTTCCTGTTAGTTTAGGATTATAATGGTAATATCTTCTAGGGCGTGTAAGGCAGGGAGAAAATTCTCATGATAGTGGTGATGGTGTGAAGCTGACCTTTTTGAGCAGTCTCCGGTTGGTCATGTTCATTTTAATCAGTATTACTTATTATTCTTCTGTAGATTCACCTACAACAATTCAGCTCATTTTTGTGATTGCAGCAGGAATAGGTTTCTGTTTCAATCATCTATTTTTGGCAACCCCGCTTGGAAAAAAATATTATCCTATTCCTTTAGCATTGGACTCTTTACTGATTGTCGGGTTTGTTTATTTTTATCCCGAATCGACTCTTTATTTGATTTTGTTCGGAGTGAATGCCGTTACCCTTTTCTTAATAGCGGAAAACAAAAGGGTTATTTGGGGATTTTCACTAGCATTTTTCCTGATCTGGGGCGTATGTCTTTATTATATCTATGCCGTTACTGGCACTATATCAATCAGGGAAAATACCATCAATTTTGCTTTTATTCTATTTGAAGCGGTCGTCGGTAGACTGATACATAAATTGCTTCATGCCCAGGGTCAAATCGAAACCCAGTACGGCGAGCTTCATGACACTCACCTTGCTTTGAAAAACGCACATCAGCAATTGCATCATTACTCCAGGCAGGTGGAAGAACTGACCCTGGTGCGTGAGCGCAACCGGATTTCAGGCGAGATTCATGATACGGTCGGCCACAAAATGACCGCGCTGCTCGTCCAGCTTCAGGTTGCTAAGGAGCTGATGGATTCTCAGCCTGAAAAAAGCAGGCAGACGATGCTGCTTTGTGAAGAGCTGGCGAGGAATGCTCTCCAGGAAATCCGCTTGTCTGTCAGAACATTGAAAGATCATGATCAGCCACAGTCCTTCGTCACGACAGTAAAAAAACTGCTGGAGGATTATCAAGTAATGACCGGGCTCTCATCCAGGTTCTCTGTAAAAGGCGATGTAGCCCAACTACCAATTCCCATCCAATTAGACTTGACCCGTGTCATACAGGAATCGATCACCAATGCAGTCCGCCATGGGCAGGCGAGGGAATGCTCCGTTCAGATGGATGTATCGGAATCAACTGTTCGCATTTTGATTCAAGATAACGGATCAGGGGCAACAAAAGTAAGCCCTGGATTCGGATTGAAAAATATGAGAGAAAGAGTCCTTGAACATGGAGGGACGATCGTGTTTGAAAGCACATCTTCAGAAGGCTTTGTTGTGAAAGCAAGTTTTCCGCTGAATGATATGCAATGGCAAATAGGGGGAGCATAGATGGTTAATATTTTAATAGTCGATGATCAGGAATTGATGAGGGACGGACTGGCGACCATTTTAGCTTTGCGTCCGGAAATCGAGGTGGCGGGTGTTGCCTCCAATGGGCAGGAAGCTTTTGAAAAAGCGGGTGAATTGCGTCCGGATATTGTGCTGATGGATATTCGCATGCCTGTTGCAAATGGAGTCGAAGGAACGAGGCTGATCACGTCCGCCTATCCAGATATCAAGGTATTGATGCTGACGACTTTTAATGAGAGTGCGTTGATCTTTGAAGCTCTTGAAGAAGGGGCAAGCGGATATTTGTTAAAAGACATGCCGACCGATGCAATTGTGCAGGCGATCATGACTGTCCAATCAGGAGGCATGGTGCTTCCGAAAGAACTGACGGCGGATATTGTCAGGGAAATGAAAAGAAGCCAGTCCGCCGATCAAATCAGCGAGGTTCCGGAAATCATTAAGGAATTGACGGAACGAGAGCTGGAGGTCTTGAATAAGCTTGGATTCGGATTGAATAATAAAGAGATTGCCAAGGACCTGTACATCACGGAAGGCACCGTGAAAAACCATGTTTCCAACTTAATCAGCAAGCTTGAACTGAGGGACAGAACACAGGCTGCCATCTTTGCTGTCAGGTATAACATAACAAACTTTTAATTCATGACTTTTGGCATAGTCCGCCATGAAATACAGCTATTACAGCTGTATTTTTTTTATGGAAATTTCTATCGCTGGAGGGATTTGGAATTCAAGAATCCGCTTTATACTTTTGTTATTGCTAATGAATGATAATCAATCCCATAAAGACGAAGGATGTGGAGAAATGTTAGAGGTTAAAGCGCTGAAGAAAAGCTATGGAAAACAAGAGGTCGTGAAAAATGTTTCATTTACGATCAAAAAGGGCGAGGCGTTCGGATTGCTTGGACCGAACGGAGCGGGGAAATCGACAACAATCTCGATGATCTGCGGCCTTGTGCAATATGACCAAGGGGAAGTGCTTGTCGCCAATCAATCGGTAAAAAAAGCTCCGATGTTCATCAAAAAGAAAATAGGGGTGGTTCCTCAGGAAATCGCCCTTTATCCAACAATGACAGCTAAGGATAATCTGCTGTTCTGGGGGAAAATGTACGGTTTAACAGGTGCGCAGGCAAAAAAACGGGCAGGAGAAGTACTCGAAATCGTCGGATTGAAGGATCGGGAAAAAGATCGCATTGAAACCTTTTCAGGTGGAATGAAACGAAGAATCAATATCGGCGCCGCCTTAATGCATGAACCCGAGCTGCTTATTATGGATGAGCCGACCGTCGGAATTGATCCGCAGTCGCGAAATCATATCCTGGAAACGGTCAAAGCCTTGAACGAAAAAGGCATGACGATCATCTACACGAGCCATTACATGGAAGAAGTGGAGTTTCTCTGTAACCGCGTCGGCATTATGGACCACGGAGAAGTGATTGCCATCGGGACGAAAGCCGAACTGTGCAGCCGCTTAGCGGGAAGCAGCTATATTCAGATGAAAGTCGAATCCTTTTCTGATGAAGCGATGGAGGCGATGAAGGAAGCAGCGGATGTGACTCAGATTATATACCAGGAAGAGTCAGGGATCATCGAGATATTTGCACAGAATCCCCAGAAGCTATTAGGCTCCATCATTACAATAGCAGTTAATCTTGGATTGAAAATAGAAGCGGTAGAAATGAAAGAATCGAATCTTGAGACGCTTTTCCTGCAGCTCACAGGACGATCTTTACGAGATTAGGAGGATAAGAG
>NZ_JBAVFI010000716.1:0-1681 GCF_049588175.1 Mesobacillus sp. | reverse complement strand
ACATTGTTAAGTCCTATGTATGTAGCAATTATGACCTATCATTATGAATTAATCCCTGCGCGGTTACTAGAGACGCTTGTTGGTTCAAGGGCAGCCGTTCCTTTCCCCCCATTTTTAGAGGCTCTTTTTTTAGAGTTAATGATTGAAATGGTAAAAGAGGCAGGTATCCGTCTACCGCTTAAAATTGGGCAATCCCTTGGTGTTGTAGGTGGGATTGTAATCGGGCAAGCTGTGGTGGAAGCCGGATTAACTAGTAATGTACTGCTTATTTTAGTAGGACTAGGATCTTTAGCTTCCTATACCTCGCCTGTATATAAATTTAGTAATACGATTCGGTTTATCAAGTTTCCTATCATTTTTCTTGCCCAATGGTTTGGTTTGTTTGGGGTGTTTTTAGCCCTTCAAATTGCACAAATCCATTTACTCCGGTTAACGTCACTAGGGCGACCTTATTTAAGCCTGTATCCAGTACGGAATACTTCCTTTCAAGATTTATGGGTAAGACTACCTTTTTCCAAGCAAAAAGAAAACCCAACAACATTGAGACCTCAAAAGAAGTGGAAATCAACCGGTACAGGAAAAAAAACGGGGCCGTCGAACGATTTTTATGAATAAATCGTAAAGGGGAAAAACCAATATGCAAGCAAATATTAGACATCAAGTTTCTCCTTATTTAGTCTTCTTTATCATTTACAATTCGCAGGTTGGTGTTGGCATTTTATCCTTCCAAAGGACCATTGCCGCGAAGGCAGGATATGATGCTTGGATTGGTGTATTAGTGGCAGGGTGCATTGTTCAATTGTTTATTTGGGTGATGTACATACTGCTGGAAAAAGCAGACGGAGATATTATCGATGTTCATACAACTATTTTTGGAAATGTGCTAGGCAAATTTATTAGCTTTTTTATCATGATTTATTATTGGTTAGCAAGTGTTTCTGTTTTAATTGGGTTTATCGAGATCATTCAAGTATGGTTGTTTCCTGCCATGCCTTCATGGATTATTTCTACTATAATTTTACTATCCGTGTATTATTGTGTTTCTGGAGGATTTCGGGTTATTGTCGGCATGTCTTTTTTATCTTTTATTTTTCCACAAATTTTGCTAATCGTCCTTTTTATTTTCCCGTTAAAACATGCTCACTTTTCAAATTTGCTGCCCATCATGAACCATTCCTTTATGGACATAACGGATTCCATCAAAAGCTCGATGTATACTTTAGCGGGAACTGAAACCTTACTGATGTATTATCCATTTATAAGGGATCCTAAAGCCTCAAAGAAATTTGCTCATTTAGGTGTTCTCTTTACTACTATACTGTATACGATTTCTTCTATTATTTCCTTTACTTTTTATAGTGAAAATCAGTTAAAAACGACAATTTGGCCAGAACTTTCTTTAACAAAAATGATTACTCTGTCTTTCTTGGAGCGATTTGAATACCTGTATATATCTATGTATTTAATTATCGTTACTGTATTAATCTCACTTTTACTATGGTGCTCCAGCAGAGGTTTAAAGAAAATTTTTAACAGGAAGCAAAAGTATACATTACTCATTCTTAGCTTATTTAGTGTCGTCCTTTGTCATTTTAACGGTTCCTTCAACGATATGCTGAATAAATATATCACTCAAATCAATTTATGGATATTTTACGGCTATATCCCCATACTCTTATTT
>NZ_JBAVFI010000715.1:0-16529 GCF_049588175.1 Mesobacillus sp. | reverse complement strand
GTGGTATTCATGGACAAATAATGCTTCGATTTCCTTTGGGTCTTCAATTGGGGTTAAAAATAAAAACAACTTATCTTTAAAGGAGACGCCTGATTTCCCCTTCCCTTCCTTCATTAATCTTCCGTTTGAAGCGTCCATCGGAAAAATAAATATCGGTATATCTGGTCCATTCCATTTACTTTTATACTTCAAGTGGATTTTCTCAATGTTCTCCCATAACTTTCCGGATTTCATCTCTTCGTAAGTCTTCCTGCTCTTTTGATTCGGCTTGTACATACCAAAATCCATTAAATAGCGATAAATTCTTTGCGGGTTCGCTTCACCTGGAAAATGATCCGTTAAACGTTCACATATCTTTTTCGGATTGTCAAAATTCATTTCAAGCCATTGATCCGTCCTGATTATCCCATCTCTTACCCTCCAATGACTTTTTATAGTAAGTTTATGAAATATGCTTGCAAACGTTCAAAAAATCTTACCTGAAAAATTTCCCAACCTGCTTTTGCTTTTTATGACACAGAAATAAGAAAAAGCCAGGGGACTCCTGGCTTCTACTCATTAATCTTTGGGTCAAGTGCGTCCCTGAGTCCATCTCCAACAAAATTGAAGCAAATAACAGTCAAAAGTATCATCAGCCCTGGACCAAGTGGATACCACCACGACTTTAATAGAATGGTAAAATTCTGTGCATCCTGCAGCATATTGCCCCAGCTCGCGTTTGGAGGCTGTATTCCTAAACCTAAATAGCTGAGTCCCGATTCTGCCAGAATGACATATCCGACAGCAAGGGTAGCTGAAACAATGATTGGTCCCATCGCATTCGGAAGGATATGCGAGAATATGATCGTATGAGTTTTTGTCCCGATGGTTTTAGAAGCAAGGACGAATTCTCTTGACCTAAGCGAGAGAAACTCACCCCTTACAAGCCTGGCAGTAGTCGTCCAGCCAAGCAAGGCGAAAATTAGGATCAATTTATCGACGCCTGGCTTGAAAATGGTTACCAAAGTGATCAACAGGAAAATTGATGGAATGGATAGGATAACATCAACAAATCTCATGATCATCGCGTCAACAATTCCACCCACGTAGCCGGCAACTGCACCAAGGAAGGTACCGATGGTAATAGAACCGAGCACAGAGGCAAAACCGACGAGCAAGGAGACTCTTGCTCCATATAAAAGTCTTGTAAAAGTATCCCTTCCAAAACGATCTGTCCCAAGCCAATGCTCACTGCTTGGCGGCTGTAATTTATCAAGCAGATTTTGTTTGGAAGGTGAATATGGTGCAATAACCGGAGCCAAAATGGCAGCTGTGATAATGATGATCAGAAACACAGCACCCATAACAGCGAGTTTGTTTTTGAAAAACTTTCTGGTGATTATCCCGAGCATAGTGTCCCGTTGGGTCTTGATGCCATGCAATTCAAGATTTCCAGAGGTATTTCCAGCTAAGTTTGTTTGTGCCATGTGTACCTCCCCTTAATACTCAATCCTAGGATCAAAAATTGCGTATAAAATATCAGCAACCAGATTGCCTATGACAACAAATACAGCCGATATTACAGTTAGACCCATAATGACCGGATAGTCCCGCTGAAATGCGGAGTCAACGAACAACAATCCGATGCCAGGCCAAGTAAAGATTTTTTCAACAATTACTGCTCCGCCGATGAAAGAAGGAATCATAAGACCAAAGATTGTGATGACTGGTATAAGTCCATTGCGCAGGCCATGTTTATAGATTACCTTTTTTTCCTTAAACCCCTTTGCCCTGGCTGTCCTGATATAATCCTGCTTGATTACCTCAAGCATGCTTGACCTTGTATATCGTGTCAGTCCTGCCATATCAGCGGCTGCAAGAACAAATGCTGGCATTATCAAATGATGGAGCCGATCCCAGACACTAAATGGCGAATTCAAAGTCGCTACCCCTCCCGTCGGAAACCAATTCATCTGGACGGCAAAGACCATGATTAAAATCAGGCCAAGGAAGAAGTTTGGCGTGGCAACTCCTAGGAAGGAAGTCACCGTAACTGTATAATCAAGCTTTGAATATGGCCTAGTTGCAGAAATGACTCCGAAAGGAATGGAGATTACCAATGCCAGAATGGTAGATACGACCATCAATAAAATGGTATTTGGCATTCTATTCATAATCATTTCTATTACCGGGACGCCTTTGCGGATAAGGGATGTCCCAAAGTCGCCCTGCAGCATAGCCCCGAGCCACTTAAAATACTGAATATGGATAGGATCATTCAGTCCGTACCTCTCCATGAATTTAGCCTTGTCTGCTGGGCTGATCGTCGGGTCCATCAACAAGCTGGAAGGATCACCTGGCGCCATTTTCATGATGGCAAATGAGACAATCGTTATCCCTAACAGCAATGGAAGGGCCATCAATATTCTGCGAAGGATATAAGATAGCATGGAAATTCTCCTTTTTAATCAGGCTATTTTCGGTCTTATTAGGCATTATCTTTTTAAAAGGCTTTTTTCATAAACATTGAAGCTATTAGACAACAATCTTTTCAGGAAACAGCCTTTAGAAAAGTACCTTTTAAAAAAAATCCATCAATAAGAACTTGATAATGCATCTGCAAAGGACGAAAAGCACCTAATTAGTAATGTATGTTAATGACTGGAGATAGTCTTATTTTCAATAAGGAAGAAAGGGAAGATCATTCCTTCCCTTTCAAATCTAAGGTTGTGTGCCGCTTTACCTTATTTTTTTAGCCACCATTTGTAAATCTCATAAAAATCGTCTCTCGCATTGAATACATAGCCTTCGAGATTCGCAGGCATTACACGGTGCACGTTTGGATAGTACAGGAATGAATATGGCTGGTCTTCTGCGATAATCTTGTAGATATCTGCATATGCCTTCTTATATTCATCTTGATCCATGATTTGTTTAGCATCTTCCATCAACTTATCCGCCTCAGGATTTGAATACCAAACAAAGTTTAGACCTTCTTTCTGCTGGCTTGTATGGAAAATATCATATTGATCTGGGAACGTTGATAAAGCCCATCCAAGTACAAGAGCGTCATAGTTCCAGTTTGGTGCAGAAATTTGCTCAATGAATGCGCTCCATTCTACGATTTCAGGTTTCGCTTCAATGCCTACCTCTTTAAGCTGTTCCTGAAGAACAACAACGATGTCTTCACGGACTTTATTTCCCTGGTTTGTTTTAACTGTGAAGGAGAATTTCTTTCCATCTTTATCAAGGATTCCGTCTCCGTCAGTGTCCTTCCAGCCTGCTTCTGCCAGTAATGACTTAGCTTTTTCAACATCATATTCGAATTTTGGCACGTCATCATTATAGGCCCATGAAAGCGGACTTTCCGGAACGTGAGCAACTTGACCGTCACCGTTCATTACAGACGATACAATTGCTTCTCTATCAATAGCATGCGTGATTGCCTGGCGGACTTTCTTGTCTTTAAACAATTCATTCTTCTCGTTATAGCCAAGATATGTGTAGGACAGGCCTAATCCAGACTCTACTTTCACACCTGGGAAAGATTTTACCGTCTCAATATCTGTTCCAGGGACACCAGCGGCAAATTGAATATCGCCAGCTTGAATCTGTGCAATCATTGCATCCATATCAGGAACGATTTTGTATGTTAATGTGTCAAGATTTGGACGACCCTTAAAATAATCATCGAAGGCTTCAACCTTTACATACTCACCATCTTTCCATTCAACAAACTTGAATGGGCCTGTTCCGATCGGGCTCTTTGTATTGAATTCATGCTCGCCTAATTTAGCAACCGGTACATCCTTTAGGATATGTTCAGGCAGGATGTAATAGCTTAATGAAACTGGATAAAATGAAGCATCCTTCTTACTAAGTTTGAACTCTACAGTATAATCATCAATTTTTGTTACCTTATCCAATGCTTCAAATGCTGATCCGCGTTCCCCATTATAATCAGGGTTTTTTGGGATGCTGAACGTGAATACTACATCGTCAGCAGTGAATTCTTCGCCATCATGCCATTTAATGCCCTTCTTCAGTTTTGCAGTATAAGTAAGTCCATCGTCTGATGCCTGGATATCTTCCGCCATGCTAAGGGTTGGGTTAAATTCTGTATCTGAAGAAACTAAGCTGTCGTAGATAAAGCCTTCAATATCCGAGCTTGATGTATCAGTTGAGTATAATGGGTTAAAGAGTGTCGGAGCACCAGTTGACCCAATGATTAAATCCCCGCCTTTTTGCGGACCTTCAGCTACCTCTTCATCTTTCGTTCCATCCTTGCCATCTGTACCCTTCGAATCATCTGCTGGCTTGTCGCCGTTGTTACAGGCTGTCAGGAATATAGAGAGAATCAGGGTCAGGCATATTAACCACCACGAAGCTTTTCTTAATTTCACATTATTTCCCCCTTTAATGAAATTGATTTTTGTAGTTTTCATGAACAGAACGGTGCACCTATCTCCTCCTTTCAAGTCATGCTGCCTTCTGTTATTCATATAGGTGGCAGGCAACAAAATGATTTGCTTTTACTTCATGGAAGTCAGGATTCATTTGCTTGCAAAGGTCAAATGCGGCAGGACACCTTGTATGGAAGACACACCCTTTGGGTGGATTTGCCGGGCTTGGAAGCTCACCTTTTAGAAGGATCCGTTCCCGCTTTTGTGCTCCTTTTTTCTTTGGTACAGGTACAGCAGATAGGAGTGCCTGCGTATAAGGATGCAGCGGCTCAGCATATAGCTCTTTTTTTGATGCCAGTTCCATCATTTTTCCAAGATACATAACTCCGACTCTATCGCTTATATGTCTCACTACACTCAAATCGTGCGAGATAAAAATATAGGTTAATCCAAATTCCTCCTGAAGGTCTTCCATCAGGTTGATAATCTGGGCTTGTATCGAAACATCCAGTGCGGATACTGCTTCATCAGCTATGATCAAATCCGGATTCAGTGCAAGCGCCCTTGCAATTCCAATTCTTTGGCGCTGTCCTCCTGAGAATTCATGTGGATAACGGTTAATAAAAGAAGCATTCAGACCAACCTTCTCTAATAGTGCCTCTACCTTTTCATCTCTTTCCTTGCTTTTGAATTGATGATGAGTATCCAACGGTTCTCGAATGATTGATCTCAATGTTTTTCTAGGATTGAGGGAGGCAAAGGGATCCTGAAAGATCATCTGGATATTTTTGCGGACATCTTTGCGCAGCTCCGATTCAGAGAGAGTAGAGATATCCTTCCCTTTAAAAAAGATTTTGCCTTCGGTAGGTTCATAGAGTCTGATAATTGTCCTTCCAACAGTAGATTTCCCGCATCCAGATTCGCCAACAATGCCTAGGGTTTCACCCTTGTTCACCCTCAAATTTATTCCATCAACTGCCTTAATATGACCAACAGTCTTTTGCAGCAGTCCGGATTTAATAGGAAAGTGCTTCTTGACATTATTCAATTCTAGTAAAGTTTCAGAGATATTTAGCTGCGGTGTAACTATCATAGGCTCATTTGTGGTGACCATCAGTTCACCTCCTTGGCATCATGTAGAAAGCATCTAACTGAGCGATTTCCATTTTTAATCTCAAGCTGCGGCATTTCAGCATAACATCGATTAAAGGCATGGGGGCATCTTGGTGCAAAACGGCATCCTGGCGGGAGTTTTTCAGGTGATGGAACATTGCCCTCAATTGAGATCAGCCTGTCATGATCTTCATCTATTGAGGGAATCGAGCCCATCAGGCCAACTGTATATGGATGAAGAGGTTCTTCAAATAACTCTTCGACCAGTGCTTCCTCTACCACCTGCCCTGCATACAGAACGATCACTCGATCCGCTACCTCTGACACCACACCTAAATCATGGGTAATAATAAGGATAGAGGTATCAAATTTTTTACTTAGATCCTTCATTAAATCCAAAATTTGCGCCTGGATGGTAACATCCAATGCAGTTGTTGGCTCGTCCGCAATCAGGAGCTTTGGGTTGCAGCTCATAGCCATTGCAATCATCACCCGTTGCCGCATGCCTCCTGATAAACGATGTGGATAGTCATTCACAATCTCATTCGCGCGGGAGAAACCGACCATTTCTAGCATCTCAATTGCCTTTTTCTTCGCCATGGACTTATTCATATTTTGGTGGTAAGTCAGTACTTCTGTAATTTGCTCGCCAATGGTAAGGACAGGATTAAGGGAGGTCATGGGCTCCTGGAATATCATTGAGATATCATTCCCGCGGATTTTGCACATTTCATCCTCACTCAACTTAGTAAGATCAATACCTTCAAAATTGATCTGCCCGTCCACGATTTCTCCGGGCGGGCTTGGAATCAGGCGCATGATGGATAGTGAGGTGATGCTCTTTCCTGATCCAGACTCTCCTACCAAAGCTACCGTTTCACCTTTATTTATGACTAAATCAACTCCGTCGACCGCAGGAATGACTGTTTTATTTCTTTTAAAGTAGGTTTTTAGATTCTTTAGTTCCAATAACGCTGCCACGTTTCTTGTCCACCGCCCTATCTCACTTAAATTGTTATAAATTAGTGATTTAAACAAAGTTAAATATTCTAATAATTATTAATTATTAAATAATGTTAAGTTTTATTACTCATTCATTGTTTTTTGATAGGAAATTTATAAATAGCGGCACTTGCGCTTTAGATTTGTAGGTTTTTAGGTATAGTTTTTTTGGATGGAGGCAGTTTGCAGGAAGAACTTTGGTTGAGGAAACTAGAAGTTTCAATGAAACTTAACACTATCGCAGAAAGGGGAGCAACCTGGTTTGGGTGTCAACAGATTTTTACTAGCAAATAATCATGAGCAACCTTCCGAGAACCAATCAACCCGCTTTTAAACGCCCGAATGAGTGTTGACTATAATAAATTGGAACTATTTAATAGGTCCACTAATAAAGCCTCTTGGTTACCTAAAAAAACGAAAAGTGGCAAAAGTGGTCACCAATAAGGACTCTTGGTTACCTAAAAAAACAAAAAGTGGAAAAAGTGGTCACCAATAAAGCTTCTTGGTTACGTAAAAAAACAAGATATGGAATAAGTGGTCACCAATAAAGCTTCATGGCTACGTAAAAAAACAAGATATGGAATAAGTGGTCACCAATAAGGACTCGTTGTTATGTTGTTATCGGAGTTTGCAACGAAGTGGCTCACCGACAGATACAATAAAAGCGAAGCGCCTGGAACGGAGATCAATAGCCCCATCTCTCTTCCAAACAAAAAAAAGACTGTAGGCAAACTCGATTTTCATCTAGTTTGTCTACAGTCTGAGACGGGATTCCCCCATCTTTTTATGCGTTATATTTACGAAATGCTATTGTGGCGTTATGGCCGCCAAATCCTAAAGAGTTGCTGATTGCGGCGTTAACTTGCTGTCTGCGTGCTTCATTCGGCACATAATCCAGGTCACATTCTGAATCTGGAGTTTCAAGGTTGATTGTTGGCGGCAGGATTCCTTCCTTTAACGCAAGGACAGTGAAAATTGCCTCAATTCCTCCTGCTGCTCCGAGCAAGTGACCAGTCATTGATTTAGTTGAACTAACAGCAAGGTTATAAGCATGCTCGCCAAAAACTGCTTTTATAGCCATCGTTTCGAATTTATCATTATATTCTGTGCTCGTACCATGGGCATTGATATAGCCAACTTCTTCTGGTGTTAGTCCGGCATCGTCAAGCGCCATTTTCATCGCACGCGCTCCACCTTCGCCTTCAGGAGCTGGTGCGGTAATATGATACGCATCTCCGGTTGCTCCATAGCCAACGATTTCTGCGTAAATTTTTGCGCCGCGGGCAAGTGCGTGTTCCAGTTCTTCAAGAACAACAATACCTGCTCCTTCACCCATTACAAAACCATCACGGTTTTTATCGAATGGTCTGCTTGCCTTTTGCGGATCATGGTTAGTTGACAGTGCAGTGTTCGCACAGAATCCAGCAAATGACATTTTGGTGATTGGTGCTTCTGCTCCTCCTGAAAACATCACGTCGGCATCGCCGCGCTGGATTACCTTGAAGGCATCACCAATTGAGTTAGTTCCAGTTGCACACGCTGTTACTGTACAAGAGTTAAAGCCTCTAGCACCAAGTGTGATGGATACTTGTCCTGTTGCCATATCAGGAATCATCATTGGCACGAAGAATGGGCTGACCCTGCGGTAACCCCTGTTCATGAAGGTTTCATGCTGCTGCTCAAATGTTTCCATTCCGCCAATCCCGGAACCGATCCAAACCCCTACCCTAGGAGCATTTTCGTCATTGATTTCAAGTCCTGAATCTTTTACTGCCATCAAGGATGCTGCAACCGCATAATGTGTGAAGCGATCCATTTTCCTGGCATCTTTTTTATCAATGAAATTTTCCACATTGAATTCTTTTACTTCTGCAGCTACCTTAGCAGGAAAGTCATCTGCATTCAGTCTAGTAACCGGGCCGATTCCCGAGACACCTTCAATAATATTATTCCAAGTAGTTTCTGCATCATTACCAAGCGGAGTGACTGCTCCGATACCAGTAACTACAACTCTGCGTTTCTCCATCTTAATTGCATCTCCTTTAACTAGGCTCTGTCGTTGTATAGAGCTCGAATTTGGCCTGGCGTTTCTGGCCTATAAATGAATAATTTATCCGAATTGCCTTTGCTTCCGTATTATTGGCCCCAGCGCATGGCGATTGCTCCCCATGTAAGACCGCCTCCAAAACCAACCATGACAACTAAATCCCCATCCTTAATTTTCCCTGCTTCAAGTTCTTCCGCAAGGGATATAGGGATGGAAGCTGCTGAGGTATTACCATATTTATGCACTGTTTTCGACATTTTTTCAACCGGCAATTCAAGTCTTTGGCGGGCTGCTTCCATTATTCTGATATTTGCCTGGTGAGGAATAAGGAAGTCGACATCCTCTTTAGAAAGTCCTGCTTTTTCAAGAACATTGATGCTGCTTTCTCCCATTTGTCGAACGGCGAATTTAAATACTTCCCTGCCATTCATGACGATATACTCTTCCTGATAAAGATGTTTGCCACCTGAACCGTCAGATCCTAGCTCAAAGGAAAGAACACCTTTGCCTTCTCCTACAGGGCCCATTACAACGGCGCCTGCTCCATCACCAAATAGTACAGCGGTATTCCGGTCCTGCCAGTCGGTGATTTTAGAAAGTTTTTCCACACCTACTATTAAAACATATTTATAAGTACCAGCTTCTATAAATTGTTTCCCTGTGACCATCCCATACATGAAACCCGCGCATGCAGCACTTAAATCCATTGCAGCTGCTTTCTTGGCTCCCAGTTGATCCTGGAGCATACAAGAAACGGTTGGGAATGGCTGGTCAGGAGTGACTGTAGCTACAAGGATCAAATCAATTTCCTCTGCGGAAATCCCTGCTTTATCAATTGCTTCTTTTGCTGCACGATAAGCCATATCGGATGTATCCACATCATCCCCGGCAATTCTTCTTGCTTCAATCCCCGTTCTTGAACGAATCCACTCATCCGAAGTATCCATTCTTTTTTCTAGATCAAGGTTTGTCACAATATTTTCCGGCAGGTACCGTCCAACCCCTATTATCCCTGCATTCATGGGATCCATCTCCTTTATATTCTAAATTATGTCTATTATCTATATAGTATTATTATCAATTATTATGACTTGGTACTAATTTTATCAGAAAAGACTCTAATCCTGCAACTGTAAATTAAGAAATCCGCATATGACCTAGTCCATGTAACCATATACTTCATAAACTAACACTGAGTATTAAATAGAAAGGGGCGAATACAATGGGGGATGAACGAACCCGGGATGCCTTCGATTTTATGCTAGGAGGAAATGGCAAAAATCTGCGAAATCAATCCATTAATAAGGAGAGTGAATCAGATATTGATTTCCGCCATTTCATGTTTGGGAATTCAACTGGGGAAGAAACGAAAGCCGGAGAAAGCAAATCGACTGGAAGCGGATTCCTCAGCCAGATTGATTTAGGTGAAGTTCTACATCATGTCGACACACTGATTACGTCTGCAAAAGAATTGAAGCCTCTTTTTGGTAAAGTACGTCCTTATTTCGATCACCTCATAGACAAAAATAAAAGCTGAGGCATTTGGCCTCAGCTATTTTCCGTAAAAATTATTCTTTTGCTGCATCTGCTTTCCCAAGCTCATACGCTTCATTCATCACTTTGGTGAATAGTGTGAAAAATGGCTGCAGGTTGTCCATGGTCAGCTCAATACCAGCTGTTTCAAGTTGTTGTTGTGCTTCAGGAAGATACTTCATGGCAATTTGCATGAATTCCATTGTTTTATCGTTATTTTGCATGATTCCTGTCTCCTCTAGTCAAAATTATTGGTTAGGTAATTTGCCGGTTTCTTTATACTGATTGATCATGCTTTTCAATTTCTTGTGGTAGGCAGGATCAACTTTCGGGCTGAACTTTCCAAGTGTGATGACACCATCCTGAAAGTCGAAGGTCAGATTGCCGGATTTGAGCTCTCCCTTATTGAACTTCTGTGCCGTCAATTCATATAAATCATCTACATGCTGGACCGTGCTCGTCAAAACGGTTGACTCTCCAAAATCGGACTGATCAGATATGTATCCTATTACATATAATCCCTTTTCCTTTACTTTTTCAATCACAGGTACATTAAAGCCATCTCCAGCTGGATAAATGACATCAGCACCATTGGCCAATACATCGTCCAGGACATCTAGCGCTTTTCTTTGGTCATCCCAATGCCCAACAAAACGGATATCAACTTTCATATCCTGTTTTTCAAAAATCGCCCCATCATAAAAGCCTTCCACTTCAGGCTGCCATTCATACGCGGCTACAATACCCACTTTTCCTGTTTCAGACATATGACTTGCAACCATTCCGCCAAAAAAGCCCATTGCATATGCGTCAAAATTAAGGCTGGTCGTATTTTCATTTCTGGCGTCGCCATTGAAGCTGATGAAATGGATTTCAGGATATTTCATAGAAATTTTATTAAAATAGACAGCGAATTCATTCCCATGCCCATAGATGAGATTGACACCTTGTCTGTCAAATTCCTTAACAGCCTCTTCGACAAGCTCAGGAGAATTCATGCCTTCTTTGAAGAAAACATCCACCCCCAGGCTGGATTGGATTTGCAGCAGTCCTCTGTATCCCTTCGTTCCCCACACCTGATCATTAATAGTTTCAGGCACTAACAGGCCAACCTTCTCTACCTTCCCTGTTGCCAGAGGTTGTCCGCATCCACCCAACAAAAGCAGGCTTAACAATATGAGCCCGAAACGTTTCACCATCCGATTCATCTCCTTTTTGCGGCACAGTGTAAACCTTTATAAATACAGCGCCAGCCAAATTAAAATGGAACCGACAAAAGAATCTTTTACCATTTTACTCCGAGGAGTATAGCTTTGAAAAGTGATTTATGAAATTCACTTAACCCTTGCTTTCCCTGATCCGGAAATATTGCTCCTTCTGATTTAATAATCCAATGCTGATATTCTCATTCTTTTTTAATATCATTACTTTAATAAAGTCTTTGATTTCAGGGGTTCTCTCAGCTTTTCTCAATATAGACTCTGTTTGCTTCCCAAGCAGTTCATCAATACAACTGCGCCAAAGATTTATTTTTCCGCTTGCGAAAAAATATTTGCCTTCCTTACCCGACTCAGCTAACTCCATAATTGTCTCAACAGCATCTTCAATGTACAGTGCGTCATGTGTCCATTCCCACTTCGCTATTACTGGAATGCTGCTTTCTCCTTCTAAATAATTTAGGGATTGCTGAAAAAAGTATTCTTCAGGCTGCCATGGTCCATATATTGTCGGCAAGTAAATTTCGAGGACTGAAATTTGCATTTTTTCAATAAATCTCAGCAAATCCAACTGGGAATCCGCTAACTTTTCATGTTTCGATGCTAAGCGGGCAGGCAGAATAAGAATGAGAGTCTGACTTGAACGGTCCATATTTTCAAGCTTCTTTATAATGCCCTTCGTGATTTCTTCTTTCGTCCCATCTTTATTGAAATGATCATATAATGAAATGATCATAAGTTCATTTTCCCCTGTAGTTTTCCATTCTTTAAAACTAATTTCTGAAAAGTTGGCATTCCTGCCTATTTCCATCCTCTTTTCATCGGTAAAATAATCATCATGCTTGCTGGCAATATGGACTCCTACTATTTCCATTCCATCATTGAGCATATATTTACACAGGCTATAGGCGATAAAATCATACACACCAAGAATTGCTGCCTTTTCCATTTCGATTCCTCCTTGCAAATACTCTCTTGTATCCTATGAATCTCATTTTAAAAATATTTACAGGGAATTATAGGACTTGCTCATGTTTTGTGAAAAATTGGACTGTTTGGCTGCCAGCCTGAAGCTTTTTCTCTGGAAGCACATAGCTAATGGACACTGGAAGCCTTTCTTCCTCCCATAAAACTGATAAATCCTTGAGAATTTTTGATTGCTTATAGGCTCTGTTTCCAGATAAAACATGGATGATTTTCACTGGCACGTCAGGCTGAAACTTTGATACCTCTTCTTCTGATTTCAGCTTCTCCATTAGTTGAAAAATGTCCATTTCGTATGCTTTTTCCAATTCAGCAATCAACTTTTTATAAAAAAACTTATTCTCTTTTTCCTGTTCCAAATGAACATTTAAAGACAATACTGGATTTATCAAAACTAGTGACCTGATCTTCATATCAGACTGCGAGAACAGTTTCAAAGCAACAAGTGCTCCCATTCCCTCCGCCACTACATGGAAAGAGTTGTTGAGAATCTCATTCCGAACGATATGGCAGCAAAGTCTCATTGCCAAATCGACAGCTTTCTCGCTGCCCCAGTGCCTGCCATATAAATTTGAATAAAATACGGTATATCCTTCATTTTTCCAAATGTTCAACAGTGAACGTTTGCCTTCATTCTGCGTCCAGAAGCTGCCTTTATTGTTCACAAAATGCCTTTCATCTCCGACTACTAGGATACCGAAACCGTTTGGCCTTTCAGGATAATGAATCATGCTCCACTCGGTATCCAGTTTAAAGTTCCGGCTCTCCATACTACCCACTCCTTCCTACAGAGTATTCATATTACTGTATGTTATTTAATAAGAATTGAACGGGAGTTTGCCCATTTTTTCATCTTTTCCATCCAGATACGCGGAGAGGTTATCAAAATGGTAAATTAAATTGGTGAAAACGCTTTTCAATTTTTTTAAATTTGATTTATAATTGAAAAGGCTTATGGTAAGATGAGAAAAGATTTAAAAATGTAAGAGGTGAAAAATTTGCGATATTTTTGGACTTTTTTCTGGACATTCCTTTTGGTTCAAATGTTGAATTATGTAGTCGGTTCTATGAGTGGTGTACCATTTGACTTTACTGCTGGCACTATCCTTGCCGTTATTGTAACGATCGTCATTTTTATTCTTCCTGCCATTCTTCCAAATGAACCTGAAGAAAAGCACGGTCTACACTAAGTTTACTACATAAAAAAGTCATCCACATCTGGATGACTTTTTTTATTTTATCTTTGTTAACATGGATCTTTCATCCAGCCATTCATTTAATTGACTTGCAGCTGTATTTCACCATTTTCCACGGTTATTTCCACTAAACTTTTTTCTTTGATCCGGCCAGCAATTATTTCTTTTGCCAGCTTTGTTTCAACACTTCTTTGGATAAAGCGTTTAAGCGGACGAGCACCATAGACAGGGTCGAATCCATTTGCTGCCAAATATCCTTTTGCCTCGTCGCTAATAAAAAGCTGGACTTGCTGTTCAGCTAGCCTTTCCTGCAAGGTGAGAATTAATTTTTCCACAATTAATTTAATCTCTTTTAAAGCTAGTGGTTTGAACAAAATGATTTCATCGACACGATTTAAAAATTCTGGACGGAAATGGCCCCTAAGCTGTGACATGACTAGGTCTCTTGTTTCTGATGAAATCTGCTCTTCACCCTCGTGACGTTCCAGAAGATAATGGGATCCAATATTCGAGGTCATAATGATCACTGTATTTTTAAAATCAACCGTTCTTCCTTGTGAATCAGTGATCCGCCCATCATCGAGCATTTGGAGCAGGATATTAAATACTTCGGGATGTGCTTTTTCGATTTCATCAAGCAGTATAACCGAGTAAGGGTTTCTTCTGACTGCCTCTGTAAGCTGGCCGCCTTCTTCATATCCTACATATCCTGGGGGTGCACCAATCAAACGGGACACCGAATGCTTTTCCATATACTCTGACATATCGATGCGGATGATATGCTCCTCACTGTCAAATAATGACTGAGCAAGCGTTTTGGCAAGCTCTGTTTTTCCGACGCCAGTAGGTCCAAGGAAAATGAACGAACCAATCGGACTGTTTGGATCCTTGATTCCGGCTCTCGCCCTTAGAACGGCATCTGAAACCAGAGACACTGCTTCCTCTTGTCCCACCACACGCTGATGGAGGATACTTTCGAGCTTGAGCAGTTTCTCCCGCTCGCCTTCTACAAGCTTCATGACAGGAATGCCAGTCCAGCGTGCAACGATAGAAGCAATCTCTTCCTCTGTCACTTCTTCTCTGAGGAGCCTGTCTCCAGCATTTGCGCTGACTTCCGTTTCAAGTTCCTTTAATTCTTTTTCAAGAGAAGGGATACTTCCATGCCTTAATTCAGCAGCCTTGTTCAGGTCATAATCATTCTCTGCTTTTTCCAGTTCCCGGCGAAGTTTTTCCAAAAGTTCGCGCTTTTCCTGTACCTTCTGGATACCTTCCTTCTCCGTCAGCCATCTAGACTTCATTTCATTCGCAGTTTCACGAAGATTTGCCAGTTCCTTTTGAAGAACTTCAAGCCGCTCACGGCTGGCATCATCCTTTTCCTTTGTAAGGGCCGCTTCTTCTATTTCAAGCTGCATAACTCTTCTAGTCACTTCATCAAGCTCAGTGGGCATTGAGTCAATCTCAGTCCGTATCATTGCACAGGCTTCATCGACAAGGTCAATTGCCTTGTCAGGCAGGAAACGGTCTGTGATATATCGATCAGATAAGGCAGCTGCAGCAACTAGCGCCCGGTCATGAATATTTACACCATGGTGGATTTCAAATCTTTCCTTCAATCCTCTTAGAATCGAAACTGTGTCCTCAACGTCAGGCTCCTGGACTAATACCTGCTGGAACCTCCGTTCAAGGGCGGGATCCTTTTCAATATACTTCCGGTGTTCATCCAAAGTCGTCGCACCAATACAATGGAGCTCCCCGCGAGCAAGCATCGGTTTTAACATATTGCCTGCATCCATTGCCCCTTCTGTTTTTCCGGCACCGACGATCGTGTGAAGCTCATCAATAAAAAGAAGGATTTTCCCTTCGCTTTTTTTTACTTCATTAAGTACAGCCTTTAACCGCTCTTCGAACTCTCCACGGAATTTAGCGCCAGCAATCAGTGCACTCATATCAAGTGAAAAGATTGTTTTATCCTTTAAACCTTCGGGAACATCCTTCCGAACGATCCTTTGTGCAAGTCCTTCTACAATGGCGGTCTTACCGACACCTGGCTCACCGATCAGAACCGGGTTGTTCTTTGTCTTTCTTGACAGGATGCGAATGACGTTCCTGATCTCCCCATCACGCCCGATTACAGGATCGACTTTTCCGGACCTGACTTCTTCTACAAGATCGCGTCCATATTTCTTTAATACTTCATACGTAGCTTCTGGATTTTGCGAAGTCACTCTCTGGTTCCCCCTAACCTCTTTAATTCTGGATAATAAATTCACCCTTGTTATTCCTAGCTTTTTCAGTGCAGAGCCTGTTTCTGACGAAGCTGTCTCAACTGCAGCAAGCAGGACGTGTTCCACTGATAAAAATTCATCTTCAAATTGGTCCATTTCCTTTTCGGCTTGAGCTAAAACCTTTTGAAGTGATGAAGTAATATATAATTTCCCTTGCTCCACCCCACTACCTGATACTTGAGGTTTTTTAGACAAGGATTTTGTTAATTCTTCTTTAAATTTCCCTATATCGATACCCATCCCCGAAAGCATTGTTGCAGCTAAATTGCTCTCTTGTCCCAACAAGGAGAGAAACAAGTGCAAATCATCAACTTCCTGGTGGTTATGTTGAACAGCCAGGGTCTGGGCTGATACAAATGCATTCTGCAAACTCTCAGTCATTTTGTTCAAATCCAACCCAATCACTCCTTTGACCTTTTTTGACCTTTAAGTATATTATAATAAAAATTCCCAATAAGTAAAGCCATCCGCATCGGATGGCTCACTGTTAATGAATGAAATTTACTGCCTCAAGGTTTCCTCTGGTACGTCCAGAGGCGGTTATGATTTGAAGTTTCCGGAAAACGGTCGCCTGCACTTAACTTCAGCTTTTGAGGATTGTTGACAGTGCTGCCTGTCTCACCGATTTCAATGTATACGCCATTATTTGGAGCTTTTTGCCCTGGTCGGAATTGTCGATTCTGTCCCATTTCGCCTTCCTCCTTTATAAGTAATCCGGCAATTTTATTATCTGCTGATTCAAATAAACTATTTATAAAAACTTCTGGAAG
>NZ_JBAVFI010000714.1:0-5229 GCF_049588175.1 Mesobacillus sp. | reverse complement strand
CAATTATTCTGCTGCTAAAAACAGTTTGACAATCCTGGCCATTGGTAAAAAAATGTACACGAAAGTCAACAGAGCTGAATACCTTGACCAGATTAATAACGAGAAAGGATTTTTTGTCTGGTTAGCTGAGGTGTTATCGACACATCCACCGTTGCCGAAAAGGATTAACGAAATAAGTGTGTTCTTTGGCGAAATGGACCAAGTTTTCATTCACAATAAAAAATCGAAGGCACCTATTGTATTCGCTGCTGCTTCATTTCTTCTTATTGCAGTTTTAGGTGCTGGCGGCTATTACGCAATTAAATTATTTGACACTGAATCTTATTTAAACGAAGAAGAAGGGTGGATGGCAGAGGGGGACGAATCTCTTCTGATTGAAGCTGTTGTCGATGGAGATCTGTCTAAAACGAAAAAGTTGATCGAGAATGGCGAAGACATCCACACTATAGATTATAATGGTTATACCCCTTTAGATTGGGCTATCAAGGACGGCAATGAGCAAATGGTAAAACTCCTCCTTGAACTGGACGCCGATCCGAACTTTGAAACTGATTATGGAATGACTCCTTTCATGACTGCTGCAGAAGCAGGGAATCCATCCATGATTAAACTCCTGCACGAGGCAGGCGGTGATCCTTCCTACCAGGAAACGAGTGGAGGCTACACGGCGCTTACTTATTCTGTATTTAGCGGGAATCTAGAAGCAGTTAAACTATTACTTAATATGGGTGCAAACCGCGACACCAAAGATTATTCGGGAATGACTGCAAGAATGCACGCCTTGCAATCAGGCGAGCAGGAAATTGCAGATATATTAAAATAAATTGAAACAACAGGAGGAAAACTTATGAACAGACCTGCAGGATTTTGGGTAAGGGTAGGGGCAGCCATTTTAGACGGAATAATTATCGGAATACCGATTGCCATCATCAGTTATTTAGTGACAGGTAATGCGGAGGACAGTGGTATCTCATCTACTCTCAATCTTCTGTACACTCTCCTTGTTCCTGTCGTATGGTCAGGATATACAGTCGGCAAGAAAATCGTCGGCGTCAGAATCGCTAAAGTCAATGGAGAAAAGATTGGGTTTGGAACGATGCTGATGCGCACAGTGGTATCTGGCCTTGTATATCTTATAACTTTGGGGATCGGTGTCATCGTCAGCGCGTTTATGGTGGGACTTCGCCAAGACAAAAGAGCGATTCACGATTTTATTGCAGGAACTTATGTAACATATGAAAAACCAAATGATGTTAGCCTGGAAAAGAAGGTAATGTAAGGAAAGACGTCTGGCGATGCCAGGCGTTTTTTCTATAGGAAAACCTGGTGATTTACAGACAATTAATATGATATATTGAAAAAGATTGGAGGCCACAAATGAAATTTTTAAAACGAAAAATAACAATCCTTCTGTTGATTATCGTCATGTTCGCTTTCCTCAACAATACAAACCTATTTTCATCTAATAAACAGAAGCCACTCTTGCTAGCACACAGAGGAGTTGCCCAGACCTTCAAAATGGAAGGAATTACTGGAGACACATGTACAGCTGAACGCATACATAAGCCTGAACACGATTTTCTGGAAAATACAATCCCTTCAATGGAGGCAGCATTTAAAGCAGGAGCAGATATCGTAGAGCTCGATGTCCAACCCACCAATGATGGTGAATTTGTTGTATTCCATGATTGGACCCTGGATTGCCGTACGAACGGCAAGGGGGTTACAAGGGAGCATAGCCTTGCTGAATTGAAGGTGCTGGATATCGGTTATGGTTACACGGCTGACGAGGGAAAAACCTATCCGTTTCGTGGTAAAGGGATTGGTTTGATGCCTACGCTCGACGAAGTGTTAAAAACATTTTCAGGAAAAGAACTGCTGATCCATGTTAAAAGCAATGACCCTGAGGAAGGAAGGCAGCTGGCTAATTACCTGAAGCATTATCCTGAAAACACTGTAGAACATATTTCTGTATATGGTGGCGACCAGCCTGTAGCTGCATTAAAGGCAATGTTGCCGAACACCCGTGTTATGTCAAAAGAGTCATTGAAAAGCTGTTTATTGCCTTACATAGCTGCCGGCTGGACTGGTTATGTTCCAGGAGCCTGCAAGAAAACCCAGCTGCACATCCCGGAAAAAGTCGGTCCATGGCTTTGGGGATGGCCGGAAAAGTTTGTGGCTCGAATGGATAAAAATAATACAAGAACAATCATAGTTGGCGGAAACGGCATGGACTTCTCAACAGGATTCGACACAATTGAAGACCTTGAGCGTCTGCCAGAAGGTTTTTCAGGTGTCATCTGGACAAACAAGATTCAAAACATCGCTCCAAAGGTTAGAAGCGATCATTAACATTAAGAAAGAGGTGAGAGAATGGGACCAATACTGTTAGGCATTTTAGCAGCTTTCTTTTTTGCGTTCACTTTCGTGTTGAACCAGTCGATGGAATTATCAGGCGGAAGCTGGATATGGAGTGCTTCATTAAGGTATTTATTTATGGTTCCATTCCTGATGGCCATTGTGATGGCCAGGAAGAACTTCATACAATTAATCCAGGAAATGAAAAAGAATCCGGGATCATGGCTGCTATGGAGCTTTGTTGGCTTTGGTTTATTCTATGCACCATTGACTTTTGCAGCAGCCTATTCACCAGGCTGGCTGATTTCAGGAACCTGGCAGATCACGATTATCTCTGGTGCCTTGCTTGCACCCTTATTTTATAAAACGATTCAAACACACCATGGAGTGATACAAGCGCGGGCTAAAATACCTTTTAAAGGTCTGAGCATGTCACTGATTATTCTGTTGGGCATTATCCTTATGCAACTGGAGCATACAAGTCAAATTCCGCTGAAAGTGACGTTGATGGGCGTAGTACCCGTTTTGATCGCCTCCTTCGCATACCCATTAGGCAACCGCAAAATGATGGAGGTTACAAACGGAAGTCTGGATGCCTACCAGCGAGTTTTGGGAATGACGCTTGCAAGTCTGCCATTCTGGATTATTCTGTCATTATTTGGGCTGTATACCGAAGGACCGCCAACTTTGAATCAAAGTATACAATCCCTCCTGGTAGCAATTAGTTCAGGAGTGATCGCCACTGTTCTGTTTTTTAAGGCAACAGACCTTGTAAGGAGAGATATGCAAAAGCTGGCAGCTGTAGAAGCCACCCAGGCGATGGAGGTTTTGTTCGCTCTGGCTGGTGAAATCGCCATCTTATCAATCGCCCTTCCATCAGTACTATCATGGCTGGGCATCATGATCGTAATGGCCGGGATAGCCTTGCATAGTTATCAATCTCATAGGAAAAAAAATACGCAGGTTAAGAATCGAGCAAGCGCCTAAATCATAGTTTTAAAAAAGATATGAACTTCCTTAGATAAAAGAACAGTAGTAGCAGTTGATTACTTGAAAAACAATTTTTATAACGGCTTCCCTTTATGGGAAGCCTTTTCATTAAGTGTTTTTGATTTAACTAAAAACATAAGGTTGGATAATTAAAGCACTAATTCGTACACTTATTGAGAAGGCTGGATTAGTTACGTGTCAAAGAGGGTACTTTTTAATAAGATTTACAAAAACTCAAACAAAGAATATGCATAATATTTCACATTGTTTGCATTTTTATGTTATATTAATATTTAAAAAATTCTCACTAGTCTTAGGAAGGTGACATAATGACATCAGGAATCGAAGTGAATGACAGCAGCTTGCCATTGCGCAGGGATGTAAAGATGCTTGGAAACATCCTTGGGGACATTCTAGTTTACCATGGCGGAGTGGAGCTGTTTGAAAAAGTAGAGAAGATCAGAGCTATGTGCAAAGCGCTAAGGAATGACAATGACAGCGAAACCTATACAGAGTTGAAAGATGAAATTGCTAAATTGTCAGTTCCTATGCGTACAAATATAATCCGCGCCTTTTCGGTCTATTTTCACCTAATAAATGCAGCTGAACAAAATCACCGTATCCGTCGGCGCCGTGACTATTTAATGAAATCTGAAATCAGTGCCCAGCCTGGTTCCATTGAAGCGGCTATCCTATCATTAAAGGATAATCACATAACCTCAGACATTATCCAGGATGTACTTAATACCATTTCTTTGGAATTAATTATCACTGCACATCCGACAGAAGCAACTAAGCGTTCCATATTGGAAATACAAAAAAGGATCGCTGACATTTTGAAAAGCCTGGATAATCCAATCCTGTCAAAAAGAGAACGAGAAAAGGTTGAAGAAAGCTTGTTTAACGAAGTTTCTGTCCTTTGGCAGACAGATGAATTGCGCGACCGCAAGCCTACTGTAATCGATGAAGTGAGAAATGGACTTTATTATTTTGATCAAACACTTTTCGATGTATTGCCTGAAATTCATCAGGAGGTTGCAACAAGTCTGAAAGCACATTATGCTGAGCACGAGTGGGATGTTCCGCACTTTCTGCGATTTGGCTCATGGATTGGCGGCGACAGGGATGGCAATCCAAACGTTACACCTGAAGTCACGTGGGAGACATTGCAGCGACAAAGGAGACTTGTATTGAAAAAATACAAGGCAGTTCTTGTAGATTTAATGAAACGTTTCAGCCAATCTACAACACGTGCAGCTGTTAGTGATGAATTAAAGCAATCTGTTATGCAGGACGAAGAAAAATACCTTACCGAGGATCAAAAGTGGACAATTGAAGGTGAGGTTTATCGGAGGAAATTTGCTATCATTCTGGAAAGGCTCAGACAAGCAGGGAAATCTGAACTAGGTTATCATTCTTCAGAAGAAATGCTAGAAGACCTTATGATCATCAAGCGAAGCATCTATCTCCATCATCCTGCTCACCATGAGCTGAAAACCTTGCAAAAGCTTATAAGCCAGGTACAGCTTTTTGGTTTCCACCTTGCTACGCTTGACATCCGCAACCATAGTGGTGAACACGAAACCGCTATCGCGGAAATCTTTAGGAAGGTTGGAATCACTAAAGATTATCCATCCTTATCAGAAGATGCGAAACTGGATCTTTTAAAGAAAATTTTAGCCGATCCACGGCCGTTGCTGTTACTTCACGATGATTATTCAATTGAAACACAGGAAATGCTAAATACATTCAAAATGATCAAACGAGCACATAATGAATTTGGAAAACGCTCCATCACAGTATACCTTGTAAGTATGACCCAATCGGCAAGTGATCTGCTTGAAGTACTAGTACTGGCAAAGGAAGCAGGCATTTAAAGGC
>NZ_JBAVFI010000713.1:0-2368 GCF_049588175.1 Mesobacillus sp. | reverse complement strand
GAATGGATCAGTTGAAATTGATCTTTATGCCAGCTCTACATTAGGAAATGACCGTGATTTAATCGAGGGTATGCAATTAGGTTCTGTTGATTTCGCACTTGTAGCAGGAGTTCTCTCCAATTTCTATGAGCCTTATGCTATTTTGGAGCTCCCATATCTATTCCGCGATCGCGAGCATATGCAAAGTGTTTTATATGGGGAAGTTGGAGACAAGTTGAAAGAGGATCTTCTGGCGAATACACAGGTTAGAGGCCTTGAATTTTGGGAGCGTACTCCACGTCAATTAACTGCAAACGAAAAGATTACAAGCCCAGCTGATTTAGAGGGAATCAAGATTCGTGTACCTGAAATTCCAGCGTCGATAGCAGCCTGGAAAGCGATGGGGGCAACACCGACTCCAATGGCATTCAGTGAAGTATATTCATCTCTTCAAACAGGGGTAATCGATGCACAAGAAAATCCAGTAGCTTTAATTGAGAGCACGAAATTGAATGAAGTACAAAAGTATATGATCAACACAAACCACGTTTATGGGTACGTAATGCTTACAATGAGTGACAGCACATACAAGAAACTTTCAAAAAATCAGCAAAAAGCGGTTGAAGAAGCAGCTAAAGAAGCAACTGAATATGAAAATAAAATCGTTTATGAGCAGGAAAAGGAACTGTTAGAAAAGCTTACAGGTGCTGGTATGGAAGTGGTAGATGTTGATACTGAGGCATTCATGGAAAAAGCAAAAACCGTCCATGGGGAATTTGCTAAAAAGTCTCCTGAAGCACAAGAGCTTTATGACAGTATTGTAAATACAAAATAAAATGCTTAGAAAGGGGGCGGGTATAAGTCATCATTGGCTCAGTGCCCTCCTCTTTTTAAAAAGGATTACGATTAATGTCGTAAAAGGAGAGTTATCTCATGCAACAAGTTATTAAAGCTATTGATGCTATAAATAGAGTAGTTGGCATTCTTCTTGCAGCAATGCTAGGTGTTATGTCAATCTTGATTATCCTACAAGTCATAAGCCGTTTTGTGATTAATTTCCCTCTTACTTGGTCAGAGGAATTATCCCGTTATTTAATGATATACATTGTTTTTCTGGGTGCTGGCTTAGCCATGAGGCATAATAATCTGATCTCGATTGAACTTTTACCAGAATTATTGTCAGGAAACAAAAGAAGAGCCGTTATTATTCTAGTGATGATTATTTCTATTATCTTTTTTGCAATCTTGTTTAAGCAGGGGATTGATATACTGAGCATGGTAAAAATGCAATCATCACCTGGTCTCCAACTTTCTATGTCAATTCCTTATGCCTCTATCCCAATTGGTTCCTTTGTACTTGCAATAAATTCCCTCGCTGTAATCCTGGATCAATTATCAAATAAGCAGGAGGGTGAAATCTAATGGCTGCAATTTTAATGGTTGTTATGTTAATACTTTTTGCATTAAGTGTACCAATTGCTGTTTCCATCGGCCTGGCATCTGCAGTGGCTCTATGGTGGGAAGGCGGAACGCCGCTCGTTGTATTGGTACAGCGCTCTTTTACATCAATCGATTCGTTTCCGCTGATGGCTATTCCTTTCTTTATTTTAGCTGGTACATTAATGGAATTTGGTGGGATTTCAAAGAGATTAATCAATCTAGCGAATGCTTTTACAGGCCACCTGCCAGGGGGACTTGCTATTGTAACCGTCGTAACGGCAATGTTTTTCTCAGCAATCTCCGGATCAAGTGCCGCAACAACAGCTGCACTAGGCAGTATGCTTATACCTGGAATGATCCGTAGGGGCTATGATCCAAAGTTTGCAGGTGCCACTCAAGCAGTTGCCGGTGAACTGGGAGTTATTATACCACCGAGTATCCCAATGATTTTATACGGAGTAACGGCATCGGTGTCAATCGGCGATTTATTCATGGCAGGGTTTGTGCCTGGAATTCTCATTGGTTTCGCATTGATTTTAACGGTCTATGTGATTTCAAAGAAACATAATTACGTTCGTGAACCAAGGAAATCAGTAAAGGAAATCATTCAAGCTATTAAGGAATCTTTCCTTGCACTGTTGATGCCAGTTATTATTCTTGGCGGGATATATGGAGGAATTTTCACTCCGACAGAAGCAGCAGGAGTAGCCGTTGGCTATGCGTTTATTGTAGGTGTATTAATCTACAAGGAGATTAAGTTAAAAGAGCTTGCAAAGATTTTTACACAGTCGGCTGTAACAACAGCGACAATCATGTTCATCATTTCCAGCGCAGGCTTATTTGGCTGGATTATGACCAGGGCGAATGTTCCGCAGATGGTTGCTGAGTTTTTCATTAATATCTCTGATAATCCAATTATCTTCTTACTATTAGTTAATTTATTCTTAAT
>NZ_JBAVFI010000712.1:0-2368 GCF_049588175.1 Mesobacillus sp. | reverse complement strand
GATTAAAGATCTTGAAGAGGTTGATTAAAGATCTTGAAGAGGTTGATTAAAGATCTTGAAGAGAATGAAGATTAAATTGTAGATGAAGAGAGCCTGATAAAGCCGATTGGCGTTCAAAAAAGTGCTGAGGAGCGAAAAATAGGTCACCAATGAAGCTGATTGTTAAAAATGAAAGCTTTTCCGACTCCTTAATCATCCACCATTCCCTCTAATACTATTTTTTTATCAGAAATTAATTTTTGAAAAATTTCTAATAACGCCAACTTGGAGCAAAAGAGGAAATTAGAAATCTTTAGAGAACAATAGATAGTAAAAAGAGACGGTGGTGAGGCGGATGAAGGGGTTTGATTATAAAGCTTATGATGGGCTGGGGTTAGCGGAGCTAGTAAAGAAGAAAGAAGTGCAGCCGAAGGAATTGGTGGAAGAGGCAATAAAATTAACCGATTCACTTAATCCGAAACTGAATGCAGTCATTAACAAGATGTATGACAAGGCGCGCGAGGCGGCGGATGCTGAGCTGTCTGGCGCTTTTGCAGGTGTGCCAATGCTGCTGAAGGATATCTCTCAGGAGATTGAAGGGGAACCCATCACTGCGGGATCGAAGGCCTTTTTAAATTACCGGGCAAAAACGGATTCTGAATATGCACGGAGATTGAGAAAGGCGGGAGTCGTGTTCCTTGGCCAGACGAACGTCCCTGAATTTGCGCTGGTGGCTTACACCGAGCCTGCCCATTATGGCCCGACCCGAAACCCGTGGAATCTCGACCGTACACCGGGTGGCTCCAGTGGCGGATCGGCTGCTGCGGTGGCATCGGGAATGGTCCCGATTGCAGGTGCCAATGATGGCGGTGGTTCGATTCGGATTCCTGCGGCCTACTGCGGCTTGTTCGGTTTAAAGCCGACGCGGGGCAGGACGCCTGTTGGGCCGAATTATGGACGAGCGTGGCAAGGTGCGTCTGCTGAACATGTGTTAACCCGGACTGTCCGTGATAGCGCGGCGATGCTGGATCAGCTGCATGGCCATGAAAAAGCAGGTGCTTTCCATGCCACACCATTTGAAGGAAGCTATCTAGAGACTCTCAGCATTCCTTTGGATAAAAAGCTAAGGATCGCTTACTCGGTGACTTCTCCAATCGGGACGGAGGTTGATCCTGATTGCCGGGAAGCCGTCTTGAAGACTGCCAGATTGCTAGAATCGATGGGGCATCTGGTTGAGGAGAAGGATGCGCCAGTCGATGGCCTTAAAATTGCGAAGAGTTATTTAACGATGTACTTTGGAGAAACGGCTGCACTTTTAGCATCATTGGAGGAAGTACTAGGTCGGAAAGCTACCCTATCTGATGTTGAACCAACAACCTGGCTGTTAGGCCTGCTTGGGAAAGCAACATCAGCGGAGGAATTTGTACTGAGCATCAGGGAATGGGACAGGACGGCATTTCAGATGGAAACCTTCCATGAAACGTATGATTTTTTCCTGACACCGACTACAGCCTTTCCTCCAGCTCGAATTGGAGAGTTGGAACCGACCTCGACGGAAAAATTCTTAATTAGTACGGTCGGTAAAATGGGGCTCGGAGGAATGCTGAAGAAGGCAGGTATCGTTGACCAGATTGCCCAGAAGAACCTCGCCAGAACGCCATTCACTCAGCTTGCCAACCTGACAGGACAGCCAGCGATGTCCATGCCGCTGCACCAGACAGCCGATGGCCTGCCAGTCGGAGTGCAGGTGATGGCCGCAAGAGGACGGGAAGACTTGCTGCTGCAATTGGCAGGTGAGCTTGAACAGTCCTCACACTGGGTGGATGTGCGGAAGAATCCGTTGTTTTAGTAGTGACCCTTTCTATCCTGAAAAAAAGAGCGTAATAAAAAGGAGGCAGCTTGGATACGCTGCCTCCTTTTTAGTTAAGAAGTAATTCTTAAAATTTGAAATAGCCGATTGCATTCTTTAAGTCAGTAATTTCATCATTTAATGATGTAGCTGACTGTGTTACGACTTGAATTGCGTTTTGCTGTTCTTCCACTGACGCAGTGACCTGTTCAGTAGATGCTGCAGTTTCCTGGCTGATGGCTGCGATGTGCTCAATTGAAGTTGTGAATTGCTCTTTAGCAGCAGTAAGGCTCTGCATTTCTTCATTGACTTCTTCAATTGCTTCATAAATCTTATCAATCGAGCGGGCAATCATGTTAAATGCTGCTTCGGTACCTGCTACGGCATCGCTTTGTTCTCTGACCGTCTCAGCCGTCTTTTCCATCTCTTTGTTGACTATACTTGTTTCATTTTCTATTCCTGTCAGTGTCGATCGGACCTTTTCTGTTGCGGAAGATGTTTGTTCAGCCAGCTTTCTCACTTCTTCGGCTACGACGGCAA
>NZ_JBAVFI010000711.1:0-2887 GCF_049588175.1 Mesobacillus sp. | reverse complement strand
GTGCAGTCTTAGCCAGGATGTCCAGAATGACTGATCTTTCCTTATAGGAGACCAAGTTCAGCATTGACAAAACATCCAAAAAACCATTCATGACAATGGATGTTGTAATGGTATATGGGTGATTGGGCGGGTTAATGGAATCGTTCTGATATGCATCCCATTCATGAGGCAGCCCCCATCCCGAAATGCCGTCCTTATCTAAATCTTTGTTTTCAATCACCCAGTTCACAAGCTCCTGAATTCTATCCAAAGTGTTTTTTTCGCGATACTTTCGATAATAAATAGTTTCAGAGGAAAGCAGCAATCCATAGGTCATAGGCTGATATGATGTACCTGGAAAAGTAGGCTCCAACCCTTTTCCCAGCTCTCCTTTGGGAAATTTCTTAATCAACATTTGATAGTAACTACGTGCATCCATAGATGTCCCCCTTTTTTTTCAGCTTTTTTCAACCGATAACACACTACCAAGGAATAAAAAGACTTATTATATAGTATGTAACAGTCAGGACAAGTTCTTGGACATGTATACCAGTCAATTAAAATGTGTATTAGCTGCATAGCAAGTTACCACCGGCATATTTTTAAAAAATATAAAGACGAGATTTCCATACCTCGTCTTTTTGAGCCAATCAAAAATATTCACTTATAATTGATTCTCAAACCCTGCAATCACTTATCCTGTCCAGCTAAAAACTCTTCAATATAATGAACCAATTGCTGAGCTCTTGCGTCATTTGTATGATACTTATGAATAAGTTCATATCCATTATCAGTGATCAGCTGCCGTTCTTTTTCGTGATCCAGATAATAAAGTGCCTTCTCCCGGAAGTTTGAAAGATCACATGGGACAAAATGTTGACCATCCTTGTAACCAAGGTCAAGGATATCCTGGACGGGCTCGGCAAGCAGCAGTGTCCTGCACGCTAGAGCTTCGAAATATTTTAAAACTGGATATTTATAGACACCACCGCAAGTGAAGAAAATGTTAGAACGGTTTAACTCCTGGGCATATTTCTCATTTAATATGGCAGTTGGAGGGGCATCGTGCCCAGGATGAGAATGATAGACAAATCCATCAACATCCTTCATTTTCTTTAAAACTTCCTCCCTGAAGGGATATCTCCCTTTTGGGGTATTCGTATTATTCGTCCCATCAGGATCATAAACCTGGCCCATCAATAAGTAATCTATGTCTTTTTCCAACTGCCAATCTTTGAAAATCTCAGGATTAATGGAAAAAGGCCACCACCTGAATTTATCCTGGCATTCAGGAAATGTTTTCAAAAATGGGGACTTGGTGAGTGAAAAAATCATATCGATATTCGTATCCTTAAAATATTGCCTTCTTACATATGGAAAGTAATGAATATCAATAACCACACAACCTTTAGGAATATCAATCTGATTAAGACCGCTAACAATCGGAGAAAAGGCATATCCCCAGGCTACATCATATTGAAGAATGAAATCGGGTTTGAAATCGATTTTCTTTAATATATCCTTGATGTTTCCGTCCCTGTGCCAATATCTGACCTCTGCAAAGTTTTCTAAAGCCGTAATGGTTTCATATTTCGGCTTATGCTTCGGGAATTTCGTCCAAAATGGCTTTATCAGCAATAAAATTTTGAGCTTATCTTTCAATCCATACAACTCCTTTGATTGCCGGAAATCTCAGGTGTATTTTTTTTAATCTAGCTTTTCTAGCCTTGGTGCTGCTTTTCGAATAAATTACTAGCTTTGTATATAGAAGAACCCCCTGCTTGATCGGGGGGCTTATTTATATTTATTCATCTGTTTATCCAGGACATTTAGTCCTTTAATCATGCCTAGGGCTTTAAGATTCTGAACCGGGGAATGATACAGGGGATATATTTCTAACGCTTTAATAAAGTGTGAGTAGGCCTCATTATATTTTTTCAAGAACAATAACGCTTCCCCTAAATAATTTTCCTCTAAATGATTCCGGTTTTCTATTTTGCTGAAGTGTTTAACCGCCCGTTGATAGTCTCTTTCGATGAGTCCCTTCATTCCCTCATAAAAAACACGGTCCCTTTCACTTTTAATCAATGGAATTGCCCTGTTAAAAAGGATGAAAGCTTCATTCATCATCCACCTTCTTGATAGACCAATTCCTGCAATTAGTTTAGCAGCGAATAGATTGTAACCAGACCCGTCCGGACTCCAATTTGCTTCCGGAATGTTTCTCAGATCCTCATCAGTGATGTTCAATTTTACATGACGGGACAACACATCGTAGTTTTTCTGATTGGTCACATTCGTCTGATGCCTTCTATATAAATACAGAGGCTCCGGGATATGATAGGACAGGCTGTCACTCTTTATTGCCTTTAAAATGAAATCCGTATCTGATCCGACCTTTATTGTAGGGTCATACATAATCTCGCTTTTTAATGCTTCCCTTTTAAAAACCATTGTCGGATTGTTGAATGGGGTTCCGACATTCAGGAAGAATGAATACAGATTTTCCGGCAAAATGTTAGCAGACTGCCAGTAGCCAAAAGGAGATCCATTTTCAGTAATCAGGAGCATATCAGAATGCACAAATCTCATATCGCTATTATTAAGAATTCTCAAAGACGATTCAAAACGGTGTGGCAAGGATATGTCATCGGCTCCATGAAACGTAATGAAATCTCCTTCCGCCTCTGATAACCCCTTATTGAAGGCTTCGGCCACTCCTTTATTTTCTTGTTTAAAATATTTAATCCGCGGATCATTGAAGCTAAGGATTACTTCTTCGCTATTGTCAGTAGAACCATCGTTAACAATAACCAGTTCCAATTCTTTTTCCGTTTGGTTTAATAGACTGCTAATGGTCGCGTTAAGGAATTTCCCTCCGTTGTAAACTGGTAATACGACACTAATC
>NZ_JBAVFI010000710.1:0-2042 GCF_049588175.1 Mesobacillus sp. | reverse complement strand
GGCCAGCCCCAGACTGCAGGAAGCGGGTACCACTGAACTGCTCCAAGGGCAACTGCCGTTACAGACCCGATGATTGCACCAATGATGTTAAGCGGAATCGTGATCAGCGGGTTACGGAGCATGAAAGGAATCGCCCCTTCACTGATGGCAATGAAGCCAAGCAATAAGGATGTATTTCCCGTTACACGAAGGTTTTCATCAAAAACCCTGCGGCCAACCACATATTTATCAATAATTGTTGCAAGTCCCAGACCGATTGGCGGAATGACAATCGCCAATACTCTTGCAGTCAACGGGAAAATCTGATCCGCAGCTAATCCGATGGCAATCGCACCAGCAGCTTTATTAATAGGACCTCCAAGGTCAAAAGCAGTTGCAGCAGCAATGATAGCCGACAAGAACAATGTTCCAGAACCTTGAGCAGATTCAATATAATTTCTTATAGCTAAATTCAATGCCCCGAAAACAGGATCAACAAAGTAAAAGTTCAAGAAGAAAATTGTAAGAACGCTTATGGCAGGAATGATTAGCATTGGCTTCATTGCCTGCAGATTTTTGTGAAGTTTAATTTTTTCATTTAAAAATCTTGAAACATAACCAGCAACTAGACCAAGGATCAAAGCACCCAGGAAACCTGACGGGATACCGCCTTCAACTCCCCAGAATGTGTAGTGTAGACCAGCGGCGAATGAACCACCAATCAAACCGGAAACAAGGCCTGGTCTGCCTGCCAATGAATACGCAACGAACGCACCGAAGATTGGGTACATGAACTTAAAGATCAATCCGCCAAATTTATCAAGGTGATGAAGGATTACTAACAATTCATTCGCATGATTAATATATTTCGGGTCTTGAATTTCACCCGAAAGTCCGAATGGCATCGCGCCAAGCTTGGAAATTCCGATCATCAGTCCAGCTGCAACGATTACTGGAATCATGTAAGAGATACCTGTGAGGATTGCCTGGGACATTTCAGCCCAGATTCCTTTATTATCTCCAGAATCCATACCTTCTCCATCTTCGCCAGTAGCCTGGACGACTCCATCAGGATTGTTCAGAGCACGGTTGATCATTTCTTTCGCGCTTTTCAATGGCTCTGCAACCTTTGTCTGAACATAAGGCTTGCCATTAAAGCGCTCCATACCTCTAGGAGAAATATCGGTTGCAAAAATAACTGCATCTGCTTCGCGAATCAGCGCTTTCGTATGCTGGTCCTCAAGTCCATTCGCCCCTTGCTTTTCTGTAAGGACGCGGACACCCATTTCACGGCCCGCTTTTTCCAATGCTTCAGCGGCCATATACGTGTGGGCGATACCTGCAGCACATGCTGTGATGGCAACAATTGTTTTTGTATATTCATGAGACTCAGCTTTTTTATTGTCTACCTGGTCAATCGCAGCGATGAACTGGTCTGCATTTTTTGCGTTCATCAGGCGCTGATGGTAGCTTGAATCCATCAAGCGAGTACTCAATTCTGATAGAAGGCTTAAGTGAGTAGAACCAGCTTCAGCTCCTGGGATTGCGAGCAAGAAAACAAGCTCTACCTGATTGTTTGGATCGATGCTTTCCCAGTCTTTTAATTTGTTTTTCAATCTCGCTACGGCAAAACCTGCCTTTTTAACAGCGGAAGATTTGCCGTGGGGGATTGCCAGACCAGCTTCAAACCCTGTTGGCGAAATCTGCTCCCTCTCCATTACAGCATGATAATATTCTTCTTTTGAGCTAAGGAATCCGTTCTCGTCTAGTGCATCAACCAGATTACGGATGACTTGATCCTTTGTGCCCCACTCTACATCTAAAAAGAGCAGACCTTTTTCAGTCATGTCTTTTAAATTCATCTCAGTTCACTCCACTCTTTTAAAAGTTTTATATAATAGCGCTTTCTAAAACTAGTTGAAAGCCTTTTCTAAAATCGCTTACAATACATTTTTAACATGAATACCACGCCCGTGTTTGTACATTCAGCGTACAATTGTACAACATTGAAGAATTCTTGAACTTCAGGATTTTATAAATTGCCTGGGCGCTATGGTATAATC
>NZ_JBAVFI010000709.1:0-2113 GCF_049588175.1 Mesobacillus sp. | reverse complement strand
CATGATTATAAACCTGATGGTACATGGAGCCATAATCTATCGCTGTTTTACACTGATAACCAACTTCAATGCCATTCACAAGTGCTTCAATTCGTTCTTTTACCTTAACCATGGAATCTACAGAAAGAGTACGAATTGTACCCTCGATTCTGGCTGTTTCGGCAATGATGTTTTGCACGGTACCACCTGTAATTTTACCAATAGTGACGACTGCACTGTCCAGCGGGTCAATATTCCTCGCCACAATCGACTGCAGCTGTGTAACAAGCGCACATGCAGCCACGATCATATCATTTGTATTATGTGGATAAGCTGCATGTCCGCCCTTGCCTTCAAGATCGATGAAAAGTTCTGAAGTATTGGCAAACAAGAGGCCTGCCCTTGTTGCGATGGTCCCAACTGGATATTCAGGAGCAATATGCAGGGCGATGATCATGTCCGGCTTCCACTCTGCCATGATATCGGTCGCAAGCATCGGCTCGGCACCGCCAGGCCCCTCCTCAGCAGGCTGAAAAATAAACAATAGATCATCGTCAATAGGATTGCTGACAAAATGCGTGATCAGCCCCAGCGCAATGCTCATATGTAAATCATGTCCGCATGCATGCATCTGGCCCTCGTGAAGGGATTTAAACTCAAGCCCAGTACCCTCGGTGATTGGAAGACCATCAATGTCTGCACGGTATCCGATCATTTTGGTAGGGTTTTTACCAGTGATTTTGACAAAGATCCCCGTTTCCCAAGTTTTTATTTCCAATCGCTCTCCAGGAAGATGATGCAAATAATCAAGAAGATAAGCCTGAGTTTTATACTCCTTGAAACCAAGCTCCGGAATCCTGTGCAAGTCTCTTCTGACTTTTATAAAAGTTTCATGCCCCATAATTTTCTCTCCCTTTATAAAAGAAAGCGCGGATCATGTATCCACGCTTTCTCGCTTTTATAGCTGGCGAAGCTCCTGTTTGATTTCAGTTTTTGATTTTGTTTTTTCATCAATTTCCTTGATAACGCGCGCAGGTGTTCCAGCAACCACAGTAAAAGGAGGCACATCATCAATAACAATAGCACCTGCAGCTACTACTGCACCCTTACCAACTGTAACTCCTTCAAGGACAACGGCATTTGCGCCAATTACTACATCATCTTCAACTACAACTGGTTTAGCAGAAGGTGGTTCAATAACTCCTGCAAGGACTGTTCCTGCTCCAATGTGGCAATTCTTACCCACAGTTGCACGGCCGCCAAGCACTACGTTCATATCAATCATTGTGCCTTCTCCAATAACTGCACCAATATTGATGGAAGCACCCATCATGATAACAGCATTGTCGCCAATTTCAACCTGGTCCCTGATGATTGCTCCAGGCTCAATACGAGCCTTGATGTTTTTTATGTCCAGTAATGGAATAGCTGAATTCCTTCGGTCATTTTCTACAACATAGTCTTCAATTTTCGCCTGATTTGATTCAAGGGCAGGGTTAATTTCTGCCCACTCGCCAAAAATGACACCTGTATTTCCAGTGATGAAGGTTTTTGTGTTAGCCCCAAAATCAATCCCCTCCAGGGCACCTTTTACATACACCTTAACTGGTGTAGCTTTTTTGCTATTTTGTATAAACGAAATGATTTCGTTTGCATCCATCATCTTCATATTTATTACCTCCGAATATGTATTTTTCCAAAGACTCTTTTCATCAGCGCAAAGATAAATAGCCGATATACAATTTACAAATCTTAACATGTAATAAGTAAGCTGCAAATCATACGAAAAGTGCTTCGAAAACTGCTTTTTCTAAAAATTACTTTAACAAACAAAAGTATTGAAAACAAGAAAAACTATTTCACTTTCTTGTTTGAGTCAACAATATGTTCCTTGACGATTTCGATAAATGCTTGCACCTGCTTTAATTGGAAAGCAGATTCATAGCCGAGAAGCCATGTATCGCGCCCTAATGGCTCATTATTTTCATCATGCAATGGAACTTTGAAGATGTCTTTCTCCGCTCCATTTAGGGTTATGGCTGGAAGTATTGCATAACCTATCCCATTGAATGTCATTTGTTTACACGTTTCTATCTGGTCCACGATGATTGTCCTCCGAGGAGCAGTCTGAAAT
>NZ_JBAVFI010000708.1:0-1952 GCF_049588175.1 Mesobacillus sp. | reverse complement strand
TTCCCTCATCTTTTCCTTAATATAATTTCGTGTTTGAAGATCTTCCTGGCTGTAAGTAAGGCGTGTAGTTCCTTTTCCAGGTGTGGCTGTAAAATTACTAATTTTCTCTATATGGTCCTCAATTCGCTGCTTTAGTAGAGTCATGATGATTCCTCCCTATTCTTACAAGAATCCAACAAAGATCCCTGCCAATATGACCGATACGATTGTAACCGTTACAAACCCGCCGACGAGCATAGGCGGCAGCATATGGCTTGTCAGTGCTTCACGTTCTTTTTCATCATCTGTCAATGATTTGATTACCTCATTGGTGATAATGTAGTCAGCCGGGAATCCGTAAAGTGCAGTCAATGACACGGCAAAAGCCATTTCTTTGCTGACCTTTAACAATTTTCCTGCAATGAAGGAGAAGATGTACATCCCAATGACACCAAGGATTATCGTACCGATCAGTGGGACAATGATTTCAAGCAGCATGCTTGGCGTTGCCTGCTTCAAGCCATCAAAGATAAAAAGCATCAATACTAAAATCGCGATTCCAAACCCGTTAGCCTTTTGTAAAGCATGTTTCTCAAGGAATCCTACGCTTGTTGCAATGACACCAAATAACAGACAGAGTACGAATGGACTAACTGATACAATCGGAGCCAGAAGTGTTGAAACCTGGTAAGCTAGAAATGCCACTAATGAAAGCCTGAAAAATTTAAAGAAATCTGTGTTATATTTTTCCGGCAAATTCTTAAAAAGCTTAAGTTCTACAGGTTGTACAGTTTCAACAGCCGTTGCGACCTCCGCATGTGCAGAAGATAATCCTCCTTCACGGTATTGCTTCAGAAGCCGTTTCCCTTCTTTCTTTAATACAAGCGAAGTCAATGGATAACCAGCAAACCCCTGCATGACATAAATAACGATTGCGAACACCGAAAGTGAAGCAAGGCCAGCTTCCTTTGCGCCTTCAGACATGATTAACGCTGATACGACACCACCAACTAATGGCGGAATAGCAACGACCATTGTTTGAAAGCCGAAAACGAGAGTACCTACACTCAACAAGACGGCGATGATTCCTAAAATACCGGACAATGCAATTACGATAGTTTTCCATTGATTTTTTAATTCCTTAAGGGAAAGCAAGGTTCCCATGTTCGTGATCAATAAGTACATCATCATAACCGCGACAGCAGATGGCACACCCGCCAATGCTACGATTTCTTTCGGAAAAAATGTCCAGTACCCAATCAGGAACAAGACAGCCGAGATGAACATAGAAGGAATCCATGCTTTCGTTCGAACAGCGACGAAATCTCCTACTAATAAAATGAATACAACGATGACTAATGCTAACATCTGTGACAAATGAATCCCCCCAAATTCTAGATGACTTAAATCTTTCGTCTTACGAAAAAAAAGTTATTAGGAGAATAATAATATAGTTAAATAATTCAGTCAATTATAATTTTTAGAATTTTCAGATGAAAACGGTTACTTAATGAACTTCCTACTAAATACCTATTTTGTTAGTAATACCTGAAAAAAAATAGACCATCTTTTTTAGATGGTCCTACTCTTAAATTCAAAACATTCTCTCGTTCAATAATTAAATTTTTAATGATTATATTTCGTAATCAAAAAAAACAGAATTTAAAAAGGAATAGCAATATCATTAATATGGCGAATGGAAAGATTTGAATCTAGATTTTGGATTAAGTAACCATCCGATTCCTTGTTCGAAGAATATAAAGTACCAACATTATTTTCTATCACCATCATAGTGTGGTCATCTATACCGATACCACTAAACCCTCTTTCTATCAGCAAATTATGATAAGCTTCTGCTCGGTCTGGATAATTGTAATGAGAAATTATACAACCATCTAGAAATCCCAATCCCTCTACTATTGTATAGCCTATCTCCATTTCATAACTTCCTGCAAAAGCAAACAATGCATGAG
>NZ_JBAVFI010000707.1:0-4250 GCF_049588175.1 Mesobacillus sp. | reverse complement strand
AGTGTCAGCCTGTCTCCTTTTATCAGGTAAGCATTTACGTCACCGACTGGAAAAGGCGTCGGCAACGTCAGTTTGGCAATTCCATCTTTCCATTCTGCCATTTCTTTTCACCTCAAAAATTATATTTATATAAGATAAACAACCTAATTGTTTAAGAATTCGTATGTAAGTATTCATATTAATAAGATCCAGCATTTTTTCAATATAAAAATAAGTTTACCTTTAAAGCTGCCAATTGTCATTATTCCACATAATATTTTCAGAAAAAACTAAAAATTACACAATTTCCTCTTGACATTCGGGTTGTCCTTCTTGCATAATCACTATTAAATTTCATGAACTTTAAAAAGCACTTGAGCAAGACGAGTAGACAGGAATGGTACAAGAGAGTGGAGTCCACCGGCTGAAAGGCTCCGCCGCCCTCTTCCTGTTGAACCCTACCTTGCGAGCTGCCAGGCAAACCTGGCCGCATACCGGCGTTATCGGATTGTGAGCTGCATTTTTTTGGCACAGGCTGAAAAAGTGAATGAAGGTGGTACCACGGGAGCATGGCCTTTCGTCCTTTTATGGATGAAAGGCCTTTTTATTTTTACAGCTGAAAATATCCAGGGATATGAGGCTGTTAAAAAAGCTTGAAAATAATGGAGGCGATCTTGATGAAGAAGCTTGTTTTTGTTGGGGCAGGTTCAATGGCAGAAGCGATGATTTCCGGAATAGGAGCAAGCGGGCTTCTTCCGGGAGAGCATATGTGGTTAACGAATAAGCAGGATACACACAGACTCCAAACGCTGGAGCAGAGATATGGGGTAAGGACTACGTATAACTATGATGAGCTTTTTTCTGACGCTGATGTCGTTGTTTTAGCGATGAAGCCAAAGGATGCAGCCTCGGCAATCAAGGAAATCAAAACCTTTCTTACTGATGAGATGCTTATCATATCCGTTCTTGCAGGTGTATCGATTGCGGCAATTGAGGCGGCGGCTGAAGCATCACTCGCTGTAGCACGAGTGATGCCAAATACATCAGCTGCGATTGGAAAATCAGCGACAGCATTGGCAGTGAATGAGAATGTGACTGATGTACAAAAAGGGCGTGTAAAAGAGCTTTTCAACACGATTGGGCTGACAGCGATTGTCGAGGAATCCCAACTTGATGCAGTTACCGGACTTTCAGGCAGCGGTCCTGCCTATATTTATTATCTCGTCGAAGCGATGGAAAAAAGCGCTGCAGAGATCGGACTTGAAAAACAGACAGCCAAACAGCTCATCATCCAGACATTGCTGGGTGCAGCTGAAATGCTGACGAAATCCGATAAGGAACCATCACAGCTGCGCTTTGAGGTTACAAGTCCTGGCGGCACAACCGAAGCCGGAATCAGCGTACTCGAAAAGCATGGGGTGCAATCTGCTTTTATTTCATGCATAAAGGAAGCGACAGCTCAATCCAAAAAGCTTGGCAATCTTCTTGGAAGCGAATTGTCAGCCACAAACCAACGCTTCTAAAATTGCAATCTGCCCTGGCTTTTCTCTACAATAGAGAAAAACATCAGGGATGGATGCGCCATGCTTACGCTTTTACTTATGACCTTACTTTCAATGACTCTTATCATCTGGATTGCCGCAACAATTGACGCTGCGATTGGCTTCAAAAGACTTGATCCACTAGAAAAAGTCCAAGGCATGGAAACAGGGCCGCTGTTAAGCGTCATCGTTGCAGCACGGAATGAAGAGGAACATATTCAACCGAGCATCCAAAGCCAGCTCGTTCAATCCTATAAGAATGTAGAGTGGATTTTGGTCAATGATCGGTCTGATGATGCGACCGGTAAAATGATGGATGATCTTAAGAATCTCGATCCACGAGTAAATGTCATCCATCTACATACTTTGCCAGAAGGATGGCTGGGTAAAAACTATGCACTTTATAAAGGATACAAGCAGGTTTCCGGAAAGCGGATCCTGTTTACAGATGCTGATGTCATGTACCATCCGGATGCTTTTGCAAAAGCTGTGGGCTATTTTGAAAAGCATCAGCTGGACCATATGACTGCTGCACCAAATTTAAGCGCACGTCCTTTTTGGTTAAAGGCTTTTGTGGCCTTCTTTTTATTTGGATTTTCCTATTATAAAAGACCCTGGCTCGCTAACAATCCTCGTTCAAAGACAGGAATCGGGATTGGCGCTTTCAATATGATCACAAAGCATGCTTATGAGAAAATCGGGACGCATGCGGAAATCAGGATGCGACCAGATGATGATTTGCAGCTGGGAGGCAAGGTAAAGAAAGCCGGACTCAAGCAGCGAATGACTACTGCTCTGACGCTGATTGAGGTAGAATGGTACCCAAGCTTAAAAGAAGCCTTGGCAGGACTGGAGAAAAATACATTTGCGGGACTGCATTACAGGATCAGCATGGTGCTGTTTTCAATTTTGGGGGTCTTTGTTTCACAAGTCGTTCCGTTTTTTTCGATTTTTTCTAATAACAAGGCCATCGTCCTGCTGAGTGCCATCAATCTTATTTTCCTTGCCCTTTTGTATACGATGGTTACGAAAAAAATGACCCGATTTTCACCTTTGCTGTTCTTTGTCCTTCCTTTTACGGCGCTGCTCTTTATTTTTTCCATCATAAGGGCAAGCTATTTAACCTTTAAAAGAGGCGGTATTATCTGGCGCGGAACAAAATATACGCTTAGTGAGTTGCGGAAAAAAGATAACCTGTGAGTACATTTTTTCCTTTCTGACGAGAGCACTGTTATACTAAAAATATATTTTGTATTACGAAATAAAGGAGGCTTCTTGTTTGGAAACGAAATTATTTTCACCTTATGAAATGAAAGGGCTCACCCTTAAAAACAGAATTGTCATGGCTCCTATGTGCATGTACTCATGCGAAAAGGAAGATGGCATCGTTACTGATTGGCATGTCGCTCACTATACGAGCAGAGCCGTTGGACAAGTCGGCTTAATCATTCTCGAAGCAACTGCAGTCACTCCTCAGGGGCGGATTTCCCACCAGGATTTAGGTATTTGGAGCGATGAACATGTGGCAGGGCTTACAAGATTGACTGAACAGATCAAGCAGAATGGTGCTGCAGCTGGCATCCAGCTAGCTCACGCTGGCAGAAAAGCTGCGCTTCGTGACGAAATCATTGCTCCTTCTGCCCTGGCTTTCGACGAAAATTACAAAGAGCCAAAGGCAATGACAGTTGAAGAAATCAAAGAAACAGTCGAGGCATTCAAACTTGCTGCCGAAAGGGCAAAAAGTGCTGGCTTTGATGTTATTGAAATCCACGCTGCGCATGGCTATTTAATCAATCAATTCCTCTCACCGCTTACTAATAAACGGGAAGATGAATATGGCGGTTCTCCGGAGAATCGGTTCCGCTTTTTGCAGGAAGTACTTGATGCAGTAAAAACGAAATGGGACGGACCATTGTTTGTCAGAGTTTCAGCTAGTGATTACCATGATGATGGGCTGACAGTCGAAGACTATGTAACAATGGGCGCATGGATGAAAGATTTAGGCGTTCATTTAATTGACGTCAGTTCAGGTGCGGTTGTTCCCGCAAGAATAAAGGTTTATCCAGGCTATCAGGTCAAATTAGCTGAAAAGATCAAACATGGCGCGGACGTGGCAACTGGAGCCGTAGGCTTGATTACGACTGGAATCCAGGCAGAAGAAATCCTCCAAAACGACCGTGCCGATTTAATTTTCATTGCACGCGAACTGCTCCGTGATCCTTACTGGCCGCGCACAGCAGCAAAAGAACTTGGAACAAGCATCGAACCGCCTAAGCAATACAGCCGTGGCTGGTTATTTTAATACTCTTATGAAGCCGGCATTGAAGATGCCGGCTTTATTTATTCAGGAAAAAAGGTGAGAGGAAAAATACAATGTTCGATGGTTAGAATATGACTTCACAAGACTTAGAGACGAAAAAATTCTGCATAAGCAGGAATCTGGTTTTTACACACAATCTTCCTTTTTAAAAATACAAAAAAGCCAGCCGCAACTCATTTCACGGCCGGACTATCCTCTTATTGGTCTTTTTTAAGGGTAATTTTGCGATACATGCCGCCAAACATGATGCCATCATCCGATAACAGTGTCAGTGCTGTTCTTTTACGATGATAAAGGGATTCAAAAGAAATACCTATGTCTGTTCCCAACACCTTGATCAAATGCCTTAATAATTTCTTCGAGCGTGATAAGCCTATACCTGGTACTGCAAACTTATCAAAGATTAAGAT
>NZ_JBAVFI010000706.1:0-1856 GCF_049588175.1 Mesobacillus sp. | reverse complement strand
ACGCTTAAAGCGGAAGAGAACACTATGGAAGAGCAAATTGATAAAAAAGAAAAGCAAAAACAGCATGTTGTGTTAGTCGACACAATCCATGAATTGCGTTCAACGAATGTAACGATTGGATCAGAAGTTGGAAACACTTGCCCAGTCTGCCGCAAAGGCGAAGTAAAAGAAATCGGCGGATGCAACACTTGTACAAATTGTAATGCACAGTTGAAGTGCGGATTATAAAAAACAAGAAGGTACCACGGCCCAGTGCCGTGGTATTTTTATGCTCATTTTTGATAACTCAATCCCACTGAATGAAAATTATTTTCCCTGTCCAAATACCTATATATAAGAATCCTAAAACGTAAAACTATCAAAATTTTAAGAATAATTTTATAATAGAAACGATTAAATAGATAAAGGACTGGGGAATATGATTGGTTTAGTTGTTATTTTACTTATGGTATTGTTATTTCCTTTTACAGTTAAAATGGTAGAACACAATTTGGAGATTTTTTTATTCATAATGGGTATTGCTGCTGCAGCAATTAGTGGTGTGTTGGATCAGCTTTTAATTGAAAAAGCGCTTGTTGACCCAATTATCATTACAATCGCTGTATTTGTCGCAGGCATACTAACCAAATGGTTTCAAAAGCCAATGGAAAAGTCGATTTTATGGGGTAGCAGAATATTGACTCCGAGAATTTTTTTCGCGTTAACAGTGGTCATTCTTGGTTTGGCGTCAAGTATCATTACCGCTATTATCGCTGCGATCATCCTTGTGATCATCGTCAATGTTCTCCCGCTAGACCGACAATCGGAAATACGTTTTACCGTCTTGGCCTGTTTTTCGATTGGCCTTGGAGCTGCCTTAACACCGATTGGTGAGCCGTTAGCTACCATTACCATCAGTAAATTAAATGAGGACTTCTTTTATTTGCTGCAATTAATTGGTGCTGAAGTTTTGCCTGCCATTATTATTTTTGGTATCCTGTCGATGATTTTGGTAAACCCGCATGAAGCCAAAAATGGCTTAAAGTCTGTTACTAAATCAGAGTCCTACAATGAAATTATCGTTCGCTCTTTAAAAATCTACTTGTTCGTCATGGGGCTCACATTTCTTGGGCAGGGGTTCGAACCTTTCATTAATGAGTATGTTATCGGGCTTTCTCCTACACTGTTATACTGGATCAATATGATTTCAGCGATACTGGACAATGCTACACTTGCCGCTGCTGAAATCAGTCCTGCTATGGATAGAGAAACCATCCAAGCTGTTTTACTGGGGCTTATTATAAGTGGAGGAATGCTGATACCAGGAAATATCCCTAATATCATCTCTGCAGGTAAGCTAAACATCACTAGTAAGGAATGGGCGGCATTTGGAGTTCCGGTTGGCCTTGCTACCATGTTTTTTTATTATATTGTCCTATTTGTTTTTTAGCCTGCCGAATAAAAGAGGATGGAAATATTTTCTCCATCCTCTTTTTGTATTTCTGCCCATAATAACTGTAAGGAATTATGGAATGAAATGAGGAATCTTAAATGAAGGCATTTGTACCACAATTGGTCTATATCGAGCCTAATGCTCTTGAATATCCGCTTGGCAGGGAACTGAAGGAGAAATTTGAGAAAATGGGGCTCGAAATCAGGGAAACCACATCCCATAATCAGGTCCGCGGTATACCAGGTGATAACGAATTACAGCAATACCGTAATGCGAAATCAACTCTTGTAGTTGGTGTCCGCAGAACGCTGAAGTTCGATACATCTAAGCCATCAGCTGAGTACGCAATACCTCTTGCAACAGGGTGCATGGGTCATTGTCATTATTGCTATCTGCAGACGACACTCGGGAGCAAGCCGTATAT
>NZ_JBAVFI010000705.1:0-5207 GCF_049588175.1 Mesobacillus sp. | reverse complement strand
ATATAAAAATCAACAATTAAATTTAATAGAGCTTTATATTTGCTGTTTTCGGAACCATTGTTGTCATGGTTCTATGTAGCATGCCAGGACCATTATTTTTCCAATTTTTTAGTAATCAGGAAGATTTTCGGTATATTTTTAGCTTGTCTTTTCCTTCACTTTTTCAACAATTATTTTATTGAGTCTAGGTGCAAATTGGAACAGTATGGTTCCAATGAAGGCGATCACCAAAATATAGATACTTGCGAACATCTTTAATTCTCCAGTGGCTAGTGCAGCGATTATTACTGAAAACTCTCCCCGCTGCGTCAAAGACAAACCGGCTTTCAAGGAATGACTTCTCGTCAGTCCATACCATTGGCCGCCAAAATATCCGACAATCAGCTTATGAACCAATGACCATAGAATAAGGACAACAAGTAACCCAGCATGAGGTATATCAGTAGTCAGTTCAATATGGAGCCCGAAATTCAGGAAAAAGAAAGGAAGAAAAATATTCCGTACTGGCAAAGCGACTTTTTCAACCTTATCCTTAATGGATAACTCCGATAGCATCATTCCTGCAAGGAAAGCACCAATTACTTCAGATAAACCAAGAAACATGGCGATACCGCCATACGTTAAAGCAATTCCTGTGATTAAAACGATGAAAATATCATCCTGCTTTATCTCCATCAATAACGGTTCAGCTTTCGTAAACACTACTCTAGCGAATAATACAGCCACTCCAGCAAGCAGGGTTATTTTCAGAATGATGAATAAGAAATCTTTTATTGTAAAGCCTTCACCTGTAAGGCCGATCAGCACAGTAACAAGAATGGGTGCAATCAAATCTTCAAAAACAAGAATGAGGAGCATGAATTCTGATTCTTTATTTTCAGTCCTATTTTTATCTTCCAGGAGTTTAGCGGTTATAGAAGAACTTGTTGCGTAGACGATACCCCCTACAATTAATGATGCAACCCAATCAAGGCCGAAAAGGTAACTTATTCCTGCTGTTACAAGGATTCCAAGAACAGCATCAAGTAAACCGCCCTTCCATACTTTCCCACTGTTGCGAATTAATCTGTTAACGGAGAACTTCATTCCTAGCAGAAAAAATAACAGAACCAGCCCAATTTCTCCAGCTGCCTCTATAACCTTGGATTCATCAAGAACTGTGGATAAAACGAGTCCGAGCAAAATATATAATAATATATCAGGGATTTTAATTATTTTGATGCCGATGATGCCAATAAGAAACAAAACCAGCAGGAAGAGTCCGATGGCCAATGTCAGATTCAAAGAGCAACAACACCTTTTCAATAGTTATATTAATCCTAAGATTAACTTCCCTTTCTTCTACCCTTTTTATTAACATTCAACACTGTTAATTTGCTTGCTCTCAAGCTTTAGTTCGATTAGGAACAAGAAAATATGATAAAATTATTGTAAGACCACGTACTAAATAAGCTCATGTTTACCAATATAGAAATGTTTAAGGGGGAAAAAATGAACAGTATTCCAGAACAAGTTCTTGTCCAATACAAGCATAAGGGCATTACAAAAACAAAACTGGCTAAAAGGATCTTTTTTATCATTTTAGGTGCGATCCTTATGGGAGTTGGAATTGAGGAGTTCCTTGTCCCAAACAGAATACTTGATGGAGGAATTGTAGGTATTTCGATTATCCTGTCTCATCTGTCAGGATGGCGTCTGGGTCTTTTTATCTTTATCCTGAACATCCCTTTCTTTTTCATCGGCTATAAACAAATTGGAAAGACCTTTGCCTTATCTACACTTTTAGGAATCACGGTGTTATCCTTGACGACCAGTTTTCTTCACGAGGTACCTGTATTTACCGAAGACCTGCTTTTGGCTACTGTTTTTGGCGGCATCGTCCTTGGTTCTGGTGTAGGGATTGTTATCCGCTATGGAGGGTCTTTGGATGGAACGGAGATATTAGCAATCCTGGCAAATAGAAAATTGCCTTTCTCCGTAGGTGAAATCATTATGTTCTTTAATATCTTCATTTTTGGAACAGCGGGTTTCGTCTTTGGATGGGATCGAGCAATGTATTCCATCCTCACTTATTTTATCGCATTTAAAACGATTGATGTCGTGATGGCCGGATTGGACGAATCAAAAGCAGCGTGGATTATCAGTGAACAGCATAAGGAAATCGGCGAAGCCATCCTGGCACGCCTTGGCCGTGGGGTTACATACTTAAATGGTGAAGGAGCATACACGGGGGATGACAAAAAAGTCATTTTCTGTGTTATTACAAGGCTCGAAGAAGCAAAGTTAAAATCGATTGTTGAAGAGCTTGACGATTCAGCTTTCCTAGCAGTCGGCAACATTGCAGAAGTCCGCGGCGGAAGGTTCAAGAAGAAAAATATACATTAAAAGAAAGGAAAGATGCATGAACATCTTTCCTTTCTTTTATCCTTTAACCTTCGAATAAATATTAGTATCATATGAAACACCGTTTTGAATAATGTAGTTCTTTAAGACCCCCTCCTTCTGGAAACCCAATTTCACAAGTAATTCATTTGATTGACCATTCTCGAGAAATACAACCGCACCTATTCTCATTAAATCCATTTCATTCAAACCAAATTCTAATGCCCTGCTTATGGACTCCTGAGCATATCCCTTTCCCCAGTAATCAGGATGGAGCTCATAGCCAATTTCAGCCCGCCTATTTTTTGAAGACCAGGCATGAAATCCTACTGTACCAATCAATCGATTTTGACCCTTTATTTGAATTCCCCATCTGAATCCTTTATTTTCAATATAATTCATTTTAAATGAATGAATGAGTCCAACCGTTTCTTCAATCTGCGTCATCTTTTCGGAGCCATAGTGCTGCATAACTCGATCATCTGAGAAATTTTTAAACAGGTCCTCTGCGTCATCCTCCTTAATTTCTCTAAGTATTAGACGGTTCGTTTCTAATTCTGGAAATTCCATATATCCTCCTGTTGACTCTATTTTCTTAATACTCATTTCTTTTCCAGGGAGTAAATATCCTTCTAATTCAAAGAAAAAGCCGCCCTTTTAGGACGACCAATGAATTCATTCTTCTGCTGGCGCAGCATCGACAGCTATTTGATAGGCTTCAAGCAGATACGTTTTTTCTATATCATTATTCAAACCGACCAAATATTGCTCGTCTCCCTTTTCTTCTACCTTCATCAGGACAGTGCCCTCTGGATCTCTGAGCAATGCAAAGGATTCTCCTTTCATTTCAAAGAGTGCTTCTACTTCATATTGTCTTTGTATTCCATTTTCATCAACGACAGTTACCAGGTCCCTGATTGAATCTTGATCCAATATATCATCACCTCCAATTATCATTATAATTTCCCCTTGCATTCTCTTTGTTATGAAATGGGATTACATTTTTTCCATGAACAATGCTAAACATAAATTGTCTGTGGTTATTTCGCTCAGGCTTGGTAAATCAAAATTGTTCATTAATTTAAAATAAACTTTTAAATACAATTCTCTTTTTTCATCTATATAATATTCCTAACAAACTTGTTTTTGGAGGGTACACTTGTGAAAACAGCAGGAATCATAATTGGATCTACGATCGTGTCATTCGCATTTAATCTTTTTCTAATTCCCCATAGTATTATGAGCAGCGGCATAAGCGGCCTTTCAATCATTTTATCTATGCTTACCTCCATTAACACAGGAATATTTAATTTTCTTTTAAATCTCCCATTACTGGTCCTTGGCTATTTAAAATTAGGACGGAAATTTATATTCTATACAATACTTTCAGTTGCAACCATTTCAATAACCCTATATTTAATTCCAGTTATGGCTCTTGCGGAAAACCCAATACTATCTTCTATATTTGGCGGTGCAATTGCAGGATTAGGTATAGGAATTATCTTCCGTTCATCAGGATCCTCTGGCGGTTTCGATATAGTCGGCATGCTTCTGGCAAGACGAAAAGATTTCCCTATGGGCACCCTGTTATTCGCGATGAATTCAATAGTAATTCTGTTATCAGGATTTTTATTTAGCTGGGATGCTGCATTAAATACACTTGTTTCCATTTATGTTTTGGGTAAAGTAATAGACAAAGTACATACCCACCATGTTAAACTCACCTTAATGATCATCACCAAAAAAGGTGAAGAAGTAAAACAGCATTTGTTAATGAACGTTTATCGAGGAGTAACAGTTATTGACTCAGTTGGTGGCTACTCAAATGAAAAAAGTAATGTAATCATTACAGTAATCTCCCGTTATGAGCTTACCGAAGTTAAAACATTGATTGAAGAAATCGATCCGGAAGCCTTTGTGAATATCACTGAAACTTTAGAGGTAATGGGACTTTTCCATAGAAAACAGCATTAATTTTAAAACATTCAAGAAGGAGAAATAAACTCTTCTTGAATGTTTTTTCATTTTCCAATAAAAATCATCTTGAAATGTTTTTCATTTCATCATATAATAATTGAGTCGTCAAAATTATATCTTGTCTCAGTAGCTCAGTAGGATAGAGCAACAGTTTCCTAAACTGTAGGTCGGAGGTTCGAATCCTCTCTGGGACACTTTAAATAAAGCCTTTCTCTATTTGAGAAAGGCTTTATTTTTTGGGGAATTGGAACTAAAGTGTTTCTTTTGTCGTCTATATAGATGCAATCTCATGTCCGCAGTTAATATTTCTAAAAAGTGTTATGATTTTCTTTTGGATTAAGATTGATAGATTGTGGTATTTATACACCATGACCAATTAAGTTAAAGGGGAAATGATATGAGAGCTAAGATGAAAGACATTCCTTATTTATTATTTTTGCTGGTGATGCCAGCATTAGGATTAATATATAAACTATTAAATGCGAATCCTCGTGATCCGGTAATCCTTTCTACACACATAGATACTATGATTCCTTTTTTACCTGTGTTCATCCTACCCTATATTATCTGGTACGCTTTTATATTGGGCTACCTGATTTATTTTTGGTATAAAGATATCAGTGTTTATCTCAAGACTTTGAGTGTCATAGTTATTGGTGAATTAGTTTGTTTCTTGATTTACTTTTATTTTCAAACGACAGTGCCTCGTCCAGATGTGTCCGGAGATGGAATGTTAGCGAATCTCGTTCGAATGATTTATAGTCATGACCAGCCTTATAATGCGTTCCCAAGCATTCATGTTTTAACAACATTCGCTATCATTCTTGGCAATATTAACATTCGGAATA
>NZ_JBAVFI010000704.1:0-8873 GCF_049588175.1 Mesobacillus sp. | reverse complement strand
GAGTGAAGCGACGAGGATGCTTAGCGCCAGCCCCTAGAAGAATTTGCTTATGAAAAAGCCGGCAGTTGGGCTTTATCATAATTCTTCCGCGGAAAGCGAAGCGCCTGGAACGAAAATCAACAGCCTTGTTTAACAGTAAAAAAGCTTGATCGAGCAAACTGCAACAAACCACTTTTTGAAAGAAGAAATCATCAAGGCTTACTTCACAAACTTGCAGCAAGCCAATGCGAAAACCAACAGCAAAGAATAATGCGGTATGCGCGTGAGGAGGATTACAATGGTGCGGGGATCTACTTCGGAAGATCAGATAACATGGGACAAATGGGTGCAATCCCGTGATCCGGATGCAGGTAATTTACTGATAAAAAAATATATGCCGCTTGTATCCTATCATGTGCAGCGAATATCGGTAAATCTTCCAAAAAGCGTTTCAAGGGATGATCTTAAAAGCCTTGGAATGATTGGCTTGTATGATGCTCTTGAAAAATTTGATCCAAAACGGGATTTGAAATTTGATACATATTCTTCGTTTCGCATTCGTGGAGCCATTTTAGATGGGTTAAGAAAAGAAGATTGGCTTCCAAGAAGTACGAGGGAGAAAGCGAAAAAGATTGATGCTGCAATTGAAAAGCTGGAACAGCGTTATATGCGCAACGTAACAGTAGAGGAAATTGCACAGGAATTAAATATGGATGAAGGTGAAATTTGCATCACCATCAATGAACACTTTTTCGCTAATGTTCTTTCAATCGATGAACAGCCTAATGACCATGATGACCGTGACAATCAATCCTTTTCCATTAAAGATGAAAAATCGGAAATTCCAGAGGAAAAGCTAATTAAAGCTGAAATGATTGAAGAAATGACGGCAATGGTATCTCAATTAAATGATAAAGAACAGCTTGTTCTAAGTTTGTTTTATAAAGAAGAATTGACACTTACAGAAATAGGTCAGGTTATGGATTTATCTACATCCAGGATTTCTCAAATACACTCTAAAGCAATCTTCAAATTAAGGAAATGGCTAGAGAAAGTGTAAAAGGGCAGGCAGGAGATAAAGATGGTAAAAGCATTCGAGGTAAAGCTGACAAAGGACCGATTGACAGCAGTGCTGGATTTAAAGGATCACGAAAAGATAGAATTGGTTTCCCCCGACAGTCTCACAGAGCTGTTAATGGAAAATCACATCACAGTTGGAGTATTGCAGGATGTATTGGATTCAGTAGCTTCCAATCCTTCCTCCGTAAAATATCCCATTACTGTTGCAGAAGGAAAGCCAGCGTTAAATGGTGAAGATGCATATTTGCGCAATGAAATAAAAGAGATGAATCATGCAGATAAGGAAGCTTTCAATTTTCGCGTCGTCCTTCATATACCGTCAGTTACAAAAGGCCAGCTCCTTGCAACCGAGATTCCAGCTGGTGAGGGGATAGATGGTCTTGATGTAACAGGGCGGCAGATTCGTGGCAGGAAAGGCCGTCCTCTGAGAATCAAGGCAGGTAATAATGTTTTGTATAAATCAGGCAAGTTTTATTCTATGATAGACGGCAAGGTCAGCATTACGAATACATCAATCTCCGTTAACCCGGTTTTTGAGGTCAAAGGTGATTTGGATTTAAAAACAGGGAATCTTGATTTTGTTGGAAATATCACAATTAGAGGGAATATACCTAGTGGATACGAGCTCAAGGCTGGTGGAGACATCTGGGTTCATGGCCTGGTGGAAGCATCGTCACTGCAAGCTGCTGGCAATATCATCATTCACGGCGGAGTGGCCGGCGGCATGAAAGGAAGTATATCAGCAGGCGGCAATGTACTCGTTAATTACCTTAATCAGGCGAATGTTAAAGCGGGACAAGATGTGATTGTTAAAACATCAATCCTCCACAGCAGGGTGACCGCAGGCGGAAATGTTGACTGCAGGACAGGAACTTTGATTGGCGGCACTATTTCTGCAGGAAGAAATATTTTCGTTAAGGGATTAGGGAATGAACTGTTTACAAAAACAGAGCTGGCAGTAGGTTGGGATCCGACACTGGAAAAATCAGAACTGGAAACGGTCCAGTCTATCGAGAAAGCAAAAGCAAATATCCAAAAACTTACTGAAATAGAAGTGAAGATTACTGAAATTGTTAAACAGACAGGTAAACTTACAGAGGAGCAGCAAGGGATGATCAGTAAGCAGCGAGCCACTAGACTGAGCATAGAAAACAGCTTATTAGATCTAAGTGATGAACTACACGTCCTGCAAGCTGAAAAACAAGATCGCTTAAACTCGACGTTAATGATTTTTGATAGAGTTTTTCCGAATACCAAGGTGTATTTTGGGAAGTACGCCCAAGTGACAAACCAGGTATACAAGCAGGTTAGGTTTAGCCTGGAAAATAGTGAAATCAGCATCCATCCACTAGCAGAAGCAGAAAAAGTCAGCCATTAAGGAAGTGACAGGATGAGCCTCAAGGCAATCGAAATGCAGATTGCACTTCCGAGGACACAGGATGCCGGCAAGATTCAGGAACAACTTCAGCAGCGTGGGCAGCATCTTCAGGAACATGCCGCACAAAGTGTAAAAAAGGAAGATGAACTAAAACGCAAAACAGTGATCAAGAATAACCAAAAGCAAGAAACACGTCTTAATAAAGATGATAGATCTTCAAATCATAATCAGGAACAAAGTAATCCGGACAAAAAGAAAAATAGCGAAAACCACAACAAACAGCAGAATCATCCCTATAAGGGAAAGGTAATTGATTACAGCGGATAGAGGGATGTTATGACCACTTTTCTACTACTCCTAAGCCTCACACTAAACGCAGCAGCCATCTTCGCAATTATCCTTTTATATCTAAGGCAAAACAGGCTTGTTGAAGCAGAGAAAAAACAGGGAAGAATCATTGGGGAAATTGAAGAAGTATTTTCCTCGTACCTGCTGGAGATAAAGGAAGAAAACGAAAAATTCATCGAAAATATCAAGTCTACGAATAAAGTTAGAAAAAACGAAATCGAAATTGATAGCCAAATACATCCAAAATCAATCAATCCGGATTTTGAACCCTACAATAGCCCTGACAAAGAACAAGAGGAGGAACTCCGCCCGAGAATGGGCAGAGGAGTTTCCTATCATACAGCAAAGAAAGCCTACCAGCAGAATAGCGAACCTTCGTCAGTGAAGGCAAACGAGGCAGAAAGCAACTTGGAAGATGATCTGCACATCATAGATGATTCCTCAGAATTGCAGCAATTAAGCTTTATCGACCAAGTCTTTCAGAAGAAAAATCAAGGATTATCCATTGAGGAAATTGCGCGGGATCTTCATAAAGGCAAAACGGAAATAGAACTTTTGCTTAAATTTCGTCAAAATAAGTAAGAATAACTTGATTGGCAGTTTTATATATGCTATATTATTTCATGGTGTTAATACACACGTTCATTGATTTGGCCATCTGGTGCTGTTTCGACAGTTGCTGGCTGAAGATGACATGAACGGAGGAAATCAAAACCATTAGGAGGAAACAACATGTCAGTAATTTCTATGAAGCAACTGCTTGAAGCTGGTGTACACTTCGGTCACCAGACTCGCCGTTGGAACCCAAAGATGAAGAAGTATATCTTCACTGAGCGTAACGGCATCTACATCATCGACCTTCAAAAAACAGTTAAGAAGGTAGACGAAGCTTACAACTACGTGAAAGAGCTTGCTGGTAACGGCGGAACTGTTCTTTTTGTAGGAACTAAGAAACAAGCTCAAGATTCTGTTAAAGAAGAAGCAGCTCGTTCTGGTATGTACTATGTTAACCAACGCTGGTTGGGTGGTACTTTAACAAATTTCGAAACAATCCAAAAGCGTATCACACGTCTTAAGAACATTGAAAGAATGTCTGAAGACGGAACTTTTGAAGTACTTCCTAAGAAAGAAGTAGTTCAATTGAAGAAAGAGCAAGAGCGTTTAGAAAAATTCTTAGGCGGAATCAAGGACATGAAGGGCCTTCCAGATGCTCTTTTCATCATTGACCCACGCAAAGAGCGCATTGCTGTTGCTGAAGCTCGTAAATTAAACATTCCTATCGTTGGAATTGTTGATACAAACTGTGATCCGGACGAAATCGACGTAGTTATCCCTGCGAACGATGACGCAATCCGCGCTGTTAAATTGCTAACTGCTAAAATGGCTGACGCTATTATCGAAGCTAAGCAAGGCGAAGAAACTACAGAAGCTGTAGAAGCTTAATTTGAAAAAGGTGATATAGGGAAGCGCCCTTTATCACCTTTTTTTAAGACTTGGCTCGATAAAAGGTTATTTATTAGAGCCAAAGTCTAATAATCCTTTATAACTCCTGTTAAGGTTTATATTGGCTAAATGAAGTTAAAATTAAGTATAGTTACATAATCATGATTCTAGGAGGAATTTCATTATGGCAATTACTGCACAAATGGTTAAAGAACTACGTGAAAAAACTGGCGCAGGTATGATGGACTGCAAAAACGCACTTACTGAAACAGATGGTGATATGGACAAAGCGATCGATTACCTTCGTGAAAAAGGTATCGCTAAGGCTGCTAAGAAAGCTGACCGTATTGCTGCTGAAGGAACAACTTACATCCTTGCAGAAGGTAATGAAGCTGTAATCCTTGAAGTGAACTCTGAAACAGATTTCGTTGCAAAGAACGAAGGCTTCCAAGTACTTGTTAAAGAACTTGCTGAGCACCTTCTAAAAAACAAGCCGGCATCTGTTGAAGAAGCAAACGCTCAAACAATGGAAAACGGTGCAACAGTTGAAAGCCACATCAATGCTGCTATCGCTAAAATTGGTGAAAAGCTTTCACTTCGCCGCTTTGAAATCAAGACTAAAACAGATAATGATGCATTCGGTGCATACCTTCACATGGGCGGACGCATTGGCGTATTAACTGTTCTTGAAGGAACTACTGAAGAAGCAGCTGCTAAAGATGTTTCTATGCATATCGCTGCATTAAGACCTAAATATGTATCTCGTGACGAAGTTTCTCAAGAAGAAGTTGAACACGAGCGCCAAATTCTTACTCAACAAGCTCTTAACGAAGGCAAGCCAGAAAACATCGTTGCTAAAATGGTTGAAGGCCGTCTGAGCAAATACTTCGAAGATGTTTGTGTTCTGGACCAGACTTTTGTTAAGAACCCAGATCAAAAGGTACGTCAGTTCGTAGAATCAAAAGGCGGAACTGTACGTGAGTTCACTCGTTACGAAGTAGGCGAAGGCATCGAAAAGCGTGAAGATAACTTTGCTGAAGAAGTAATGAACCAAGTTAACAAGAAATAATTATTACTAGCCTATGTAATTGCAGGGAACACTTTGTGTTCCCTGTTTTTGGACATAGCTTTAAAAATTACATATGGAGGTACCCTATGACCAGCCCAAAATACAAAAGAGTTGTTTTAAAGTTAAGTGGAGAAGCTTTAGCCGGAGAACAAGGATTTGGCATCAATCCGTCGGTAATCAAAAATGTTGCAGACCAGGTAAAAGAGATTGCGGAGCTTGGTGTTGAAGTCGCTGTTGTAGTAGGCGGAGGAAATATCTGGCGAGGTAAAATCGGTGAAGAAATGGGAATGGACAGAGCGACGGCAGACTATATGGGCATGCTCGCAACGGTCATGAATTCCCTTTCTTTACAGGACAGCCTGGAACAAGCAGGGATCGAAACAAGGGTTCAAACTTCTATTGAAATGCGCCAGGTGGCGGAGCCTTACATCAGAAGAAGAGCAATCAGGCATCTAGAGAAAACGCGCGTTGTCATTTTCGCAGCAGGGACAGGAAATCCATACTTCTCAACGGATACCACAGCTGCGTTACGTGCAGCCGAAATTGAGGCAGACGTAATCCTGATGGCGAAAAATAATGTTGATGGAGTATATTCTGCAGACCCGCGGGTTGATAAGAATGCAACTAAATATGATGAACTATCCTATTTGGATGTTTTAAAGGAAGGCTTAGCTGTTATGGATTCCACAGCTTCATCATTATGCATGGACAATGATATCCCATTAATTGTTTTCTCAATCATGGAAAAAGGTAATATCAAAAGGGCAGTAATGGGAGAAACAATCGGAACAATTGTGAGGGGGAAAAACTAATGCCAAAACAAGCAATTGCTAATGCAAAAGAAAGAATGACAAAAGCGATTCAAGCTTATACTCGCGAACTGGCCAGCATTCGTGCCGGCAGAGCCAGCGCCTCTCTTCTTGACAGAATCCAGGTTGATTATTACGGAGCACCTACTCCAGTAAACCAGCTTGCAGGTATTTCCGTACCTGAGGCTCGTCTGCTTGTAATCCAACCTTATGACAAGACAATTCTTGGAGAAATTGAAAAAGCGATTTTGAAATCTGATCTAGGATTGAATCCGTCAAATGACGGTTCGATCATTCGACTTGCTATTCCTCAGCTTACAGAAGAACGCCGGAAAGATCTTGCGAAGCTTGTGAAAAAGGAAGCAGAAGATGCGAAAATTGCTGTCCGCAATATTCGCCGAGATGGCAATGAAGATTTGAAAAAGCTGGAGAAAAACGGTGAAATCACCGAAGATGATCTGCGTGGCTACTCTGATGACATTCAAAAAATGACTGATGAACACATCGCAAAAATCGATCAAATTACAAAAGAAAAAGAAAAAGAACTATTGGAAGTATAATTTTGGCTTGAATTTAGCCGGCTTCTAGTAGGTCTGCTTCCACACTATTCATCATTTACGAAAACCCTCTGTTTTCCAGGGGGTTTTTTCTCTTTACATATATTCACTAGAAAAGGACTAAGCTTCCGGCATAAAAGATAGACTATAATAATGCTGGTTCTTATTCTTTATCACATAACATGTACATAATCTTTATGTAAGGCTCTTTCTGCATAAAAAGAATGGGATAAACCGAATTAAAACAATTGCTGGATTCCATCCATTTATAGAGATATCTTTTTTCTTTTTTGGTATGATAGTGGCATGCGGAATAAGCAGTGATTAATAAGAAATTTCATTAAATGTTTTTCTTCGAGAGTTGTCCAGCTTTAGCGCCTGATCTTAAATGTTCCATTCAGGCGTTTACGCTTTTCTGATCGGAGCTAAAGATTATCTTTTGGGGGAGCTGTCCTAATGTTAAATAAAATGAATCTATGGAAGAACCAGAATAATTCTTCCAGTCTCCGAGATCGTATTCATCAAATTAAAGACCATGAAGTACCTTCCCATGTAGCTATAATTATGGACGGGAATGGTCGATGGGCCAAAAAGCGTGCTTTGCCTCGAGTCGCTGGCCATCATGAAGGTATGAAGGTTGTACGAAAAATTACAAAACTTGCAAGCGAACTTGGTGTTAAGACTCTCACAGTATATGCTTTTTCAACTGAAAACTGGAAACGACCGAAAATGGAAGTTGATTTTCTTATGAAACTGCCAGAAGAATTTCTGGGAACTTTCCTGCCCGAACTGATTGAAGAAAATGTACGGGTTGAAATGATTGGCTATATGGATAAGCTTCCAGAGCACACCAGGAGAGCAGTTAGTAAAGCGATGGAGGATACAAAGGGAAATACAGGGCTGATCCTCAATTTTGCGCTTAACTATGGGAGTCGTGCAGAAATTCTAGATGGTGTCAAGAGAGTCTTGGCTGATGTTGAAAGTGGTATAATGAAGGAAGATGAACTAACCGAGGAAGTTTTCTCTTCCTATTTAATGACAAAAGAGCTTAATGATCCAGACTTATTAATCAGGACAAGCGGAGAAATCCGTTTAAGTAATTTTATGCTATGGCAGCTTGCGTATTCAGAATTCTGGTTCACGGATGTTCTGTGGCCTGATTTTAACGAAGAGCATTTTGTTGAAGCAATTGAAGCATTCCAAGGCCGCCAGAGGCGTTTTGGAGGAGTATAAAAAAGGTGTGAATGAATAGATGAAGCAGAGAATCATTACAGCAGTCGCAGCAGCAGCTGTTTTTCTTCCAATCGTTATATTTGGAGGCTGGCCATTTATTGCAATGGTTTATCTTATCGCTTCCATTGCTTTATATGAAGCCCTAAAAATGAGGAAGTTAAAACTGTTTTCAGTTTCTGGAATTATATCATTATTACTACTATGGATTTTCATGATTCCAGAGCAGTACCAGGGCATCTTTGATAGCTTAAGTTATGCAAAATCAGAGCTCTTCCTTCTTGGTGTGCTTTTATTTTTGACCTACACAGTCATTACCAAGAACCGTTTTACATTTGAGGATGTAGCATTTTCGATTCTGTCCGTATTATATGTTGGACTAGGCTTTTTCTTTTTCATTGAAACTAGAGAAGCGAGTTTAACGTACGTGTTCTATTCACTGTTCATGATATGGGCTACTGATTCTGGAGCATATTTTATCGGGCGGGCGTTTGGCAAGAATAAACTTTGGCCGGAAATCAGCCCGAATAAAACGACTGAAGGCTTTTTTGGAGGCGTACTATCCGCATTAATTGTTGCAGTATTGTTCAGTGTTTTTGCTGACATGGAAGTATCCGCTATCCTGCTGATTGCTGCAACAGCATTCTTATCCGTATTTGGACAAATCGGAGACCTTGTGGAGTCAGCTATGAAAAGGCATTATAATGTGAAAGACTCCGGCAATATTTTGCCAGGACACGGCGGAATGCTTGACCGTTTTGACAGCTTGCTGTTTGTATGGCCGTTAATCCATCTTTTCCATTTGCTATAGGTCTTTAAGTGAATTTTGTTGTTGATTACACTTGATATGACAACACTGTCGATGTGGAATTAAGAAACCAATGCGAAAAGACACATCTGTCTTTTTAAATTAGGATTTGTTGGAGGCCAATGTTGTTTTTTAGCACCTGACGCCCCGCGGAAAGCGAGTGCCTGGAGCG
>NZ_JBAVFI010000703.1:0-11146 GCF_049588175.1 Mesobacillus sp. | reverse complement strand
CGCCAGCCCCGCGGAAAGCGAAGCGCCTGGAACGAAAATCAACAGCCCTGTTTAACAGAGCCAATTTTAGAAGCAACCTGAGAAAAACTTGAGCTTATATACATAGCTCTCTATTAAAATTGAAATTTGAAAGGAGCAATAAAATGAAATTTGCTAGATTTACAATTGACTCAAAAGTATATTCAGGTGTAGTGAACGAAGACACGATACAGGAAATCACGGGTGACATTTTTGGAAGTTGGGATTATTCAGGGAAGGTTTTTTCAAGGGATGAAGTGAGCTTGCTTGCACCCCTTGTTCCAAATCAAGTTATTGGTATAGGTGCGAACTTTGTGGCAAACAAAGAAGATTTACCAGCTGAACTTCCGGAGATTCCAGTATTCTTCTTTAAACCAGTATCCTCAGTTATTGGACCAGAAAAGGAAATCATCATTCCTGAAGGTGCAGAACAGGTGAAATTCGAATCTGAGCTTGCTGTTGTCATTGGAAAGGAAGCAAAAAATATTGCTGAAGCAGATGTTCTCGACTATGTCTTTGGCTATACGATTGGCAATGATGTAACTGCACCAAGGTTTTTCCACCAGGATGGGCACTGGACAATTGGGAAGTCTTTTGACACCTTCACTCCATTAGGGCCGGTTATCGAAACAGAACTTGATCCGTCTTCCGTTAATGTAAAAGCTTCATTAAACGGCGTTGAAAAACAGAACAGCCCAACTGACCTTATGATCATCCCGATAAGAAAAATGATTTCCTATCTTTCAAATGTCATGACACTTAAACCAGGTGACGTTATCCTCACAGGCAGTCCTGTAGGGGCAGAGTTTGTTGGAGCAGCTGATGTGATAGAATGTGAAATTGAAGAAATAGGAACTCTTAAAAATGTCTTCGCATCTGTGAAGGAAAAGTCAGCTGCACACCGTTAAAAGCTGTAAACATAGTGTGCTACAATTAGGTGGCGTATAAAGCACAATTTTAAGAGTGAGGCAGTCTTGAGGTGAGTGGAATGGAAAGAGAGAATGTTGTCAAATCGGTTAGCCGGGCACTTGATATCATTCACTTGGTCGGAATGAAAAAAGGCGGCTTAGGGGTAACAGAGATTTCTAAACAAATTGATATCAATAAGAGCTCTGTATACCGTATTTTATCTACTCTTGCCCAATATGGTTATATAGAACAAGATGAGGAAACCGGAAGATATAAACTCGGATACAAATTTTTGGAAGTCAGTTCTAAGCTTCTTGATTCCATAGACTTAAGAGCAGAAGCAAGACCTTTTCTGCAAGAGCTTGAGAATGAAACCAATGAAGTGATCCATCTTGTTGTGTATGACCAGGGCGAGGTAGTGTATATTGAAAAATTGGAAGGAAACGAAACATTAAGGATGCATTCCAAAGTCGGGAAGCGGGCACCTATGCACTGTACATCTGTTGGTAAAGCAATTCTTGCACACCAGCTATCCGGAGTGGTGCATGAAATTCTCGACCGAAAAGGCATGCCAATGCATACAGAAAAGACGATTACAGATAAAGATGCATTTTTTCAGGAATTAGTGCAAGTAAAGCAAGAGGGATATGCTCTCGACCTGGAGGAAAATGAGAATGGAATTACATGTATTGCAGTTCCGATCTTTGATCATCTGGGTAAAGTAACAGCATCGGTGAGTATTTCTGGTCCGACAATGAGAATGACTGAAGAAAGGCTGCAGCAGCTTAAAAGCAAGATTATCCAAACTGGTTTTCAAATCTCATCAAGGTTAGGATATACAAAACAAAATCAAATGATTTAAACAAGAAAAGTTTGCCTGAATAACAAAATGTTATTTCAGACAAACTTTTTTTACTTTTCTGGCGGGGAAAATCAGAAGTCGGCACTTAAGCCTAGAGTTAATGAAGTAAAATCCCAGAATTTCATCGTTAAATAAATTTATAAGCATAGTTAAAGTTTTAAATAGAAAATAGGTTAACTGGCTAGTAAAGACATGAAAACTAAATTACTTTTATAATATAATAATCTAAATTTTCACAAAATTGTTGATATTTCATCCGTAAGGTTTGTATAATTGGTAATAGGTGTTATATAACAAAATTCTTATAGTTATATAACAATGTTCCGCAATGCGCAACATTGCGGAAAGGTGTTTTCTATTACAAAACAAAAGGGAGATGATTTTTGGTGAGTACTGGAATGCTAGCTTTTTTGTCTTTGCTGCCGATTCTCGCGGTAGGAATTTTCCTGGTCGGACTTAGATGGCCAGCAAGTAAAGCAATGCCAATTTCTTATGTAATTGCAATTGGCCTTGCCTTATTCGTTTGGAAGGTGCCGGGAGCAAATGTAGCTGCCGCCTCCGTTCACGGACTTATTGTAGCAGCAACACTTCTTTACATTATTTTTGGAGCAATTTTACTGTTAAATACTTTACAGGAAAGCGGTGGGATTAAAACGATCCGCCAGGGATTCACTGATATCTCTGAAGACCGCAGGATTCAGGTCATTATTATAGCTTGGTTGTTTGGCTCATTTATTGAAGGGTCTGCAGGATTTGGTACACCAGCTGCGGTTGCAGTGCCTTTGCTAGTGGGGCTCGGGTTTCCCGCAATGGCAGCAGTAGTTGCCGGGATGGTTATTCAAAGTACACCCGTATCATTCGGGGCAGTTGGGACACCAATGCTCGTAGGCGTCTTTACTGGTTTATCAGCCGACACGGGAATCACAAATGACTTTTTAGGTCTTGTAGATATAATCGCTGTGAAAGTTGCTTTCCTCCACATGATTGCAGGTACGCTTGTGCCATTATTTGTTGTATCGTTAATGACAAGGTATTTTGGCAAAAACAAGTCATTCTCTGAAGGAATCAAGATTTGGAAGTTCGCACTTTTCTCATCCTTTGCTATGACGATTCCTTATATTATTGTCGCGAACGTCCTTGGGCCAGAATTCCCATCAATGATTGGCGGCCTGGTAGGACTAGCAATTGTAATTTTTGCAGCGAAAAAAGGATTCCTTATGCCGCCAAAAGAAGAAACTTGGGATTTTGAAGAAAAATCCAAGTGGGATCCTGATTGGATCGGCCAGCTGGAGATTAAGGATGTCGCACACAAAAGTGGCAGTATGAGCATGATGCGCGCATGGGCTCCATATGTTTTGGTAGGAGTATTCCTGGTACTGTCCAGATTGAATTCCCTTCCTATCGCAGAATGGTTAAAATCAAAGGTTGTTGCGCTTGAAGATATTTTTGGTTCTGGGATAACATCGAGCTTCCAGCCTTTATATTCACCAGGAACTATCTTTATCCTCGTGTCTTTAATTACATTCTTCCTTCACGGAATGAATGGAAGCGCATACAGGAAAGCGTGGACACAATCAGGGAAAACGATGATCGCAGCTTCAACAGCCCTGATTTTCACAGTACCAATGGTTCAGGTATTTCTGAATACCGGCGGTGGAGCTGCAGGCTTTGATAAGATGCCGATTGAACTTGCAAATGGAGTAGCAGCATTAGCAGGGGATAACTGGCCGTTATTCTCAACCTTCATTGGAGGAATCGGAGCGTTTATTGCGGGAAGTAATACTGTCAGTAATATGATGTTCGCCCTTTTCCAATATGATGTCGGTTCACAAATCGGTGTAGATCCTACATGGATCGTTGCACTTCAGGCAGTAGGAGGAGCAGCAGGGAATATGATATGTGTTCATAACGTTGTAGCCGCTTCTGCCGTCGTGGGCTTAGTCGGAAAAGAAGGCGCGGTCATACGGAAGACGCTCTTCCCATTCACCTATTACGCATTGCTTTCTGGATCCGTAGGCTACTCAATTGTTTGGTATTCACAGAAAGGAATTTTCAATATTGGATCGTTCATTGCGGTTGCAATTGCTGTTGCTGCGGTATACATTATTGTGACAAACAACAGAAGGTCCGGTTTGCTTTTACAGGAGACACAGCCTGTAGTTAAACAATAAAATCATCATTATTTTTTGAAACTGCATCCTAATTGTTAGCCATAACTAACAATTGGTGATGCGGTTTTTTTCTTTGTAAGCAAACAGTTATTTAATAGAAGGAAAGTGAAAATTTCAGATTTAGTTAAGGATCAACGAAATTCCACTTTGCTATGTGTATTCCACTGTAAATAATAGGTTGTATTAAAGGACGTTGTTGTTTTTAGATTCTTTTGAGTCAAGCGGAAGGCGGGAGCCTGGGGCGGAAATCAACAGACGAGTTGAACAGAGCCAGATAAAAAAGAAACGGTAGATTGATAACCGTTTCTCGTTGGCATTTATCTTTTTTATAAAAATTATTTCTATATAGATTGATTTTTATATTTGGTTCTATATCCACTAGTGTTCATGGTTTCCATCCTGCTGATAATTGTGGCTGCCGGAACCGTCATGGAAATTTTCAGCCCAGTTTGTTCCTAACTGGCTTCCAAAAAGGAGGTAAGCGGAAATAAAGATAAACACCACAATGGGTTTGATCATGCCAGTTATTGAATTAATTGTTTTAGTGGATTTGGGCAAGATTTTAAATAAAAATAACGAACATACTGAGAGAGCCAAAAAGATATTGATGAGGATCAGTGATTTGTCAGGTTCGAGCATCTCACCCAGCATCGCTCCCATCATTCCGCCCATTACACCTGCCATGAAGCCTTCAATTGAACAAGATACGCCCAGTTTGAAACCACACGCAGCCCCGCTTACAGCTCCTATGATCATAGCAAGCAAAGTGGAGTAGAAAAGCTCCCCCTGATAGAGTGTCCCAAGGAAGATTCCAGAAGTTAAGCCAATATTCATTCCAATAGACATAGAGATGGTCATTCCCCTCATCTCTGGCATTTTAGTTTTGTATTTATTAGTTAAAAAGATAGATAGTAAAAGTACGATACCAAGAGTGAAAAAGACAAAAAAATGGAACGTAACCATGTGTAACCTCCTTTTCACCATCTTATGAGAGGGGCGGACAAACCATGCAACCCAGAGAGAATATGCAGAAAATATGAAGAAATACTGATTGCAGCTGCTTACCAGCTTTAAGTAGGAGGGAAGACATTGATTAGTTTCTAAAGACTACCTAGCCCAAGCGGATTTGTAGGTGGACGCATATAAAATTAGTGTAAACATAAATAGATAAGGAGGTAGGTCATTAATGTATCGTTACAGAAATATACATCCAGCAAGAGGCCAGAGATTCATAGGCTTTGGATTGCCATTCCTTGGCGCCTTTGCGGGTGGATTATTAGGCAGTGCATTATTTTATCCACGCCCATTTTATGGGTACCCGCCTTTTGGTTATCCACCAATGTGCTGTGGTCCAGGTGGATACCCAGGTGCTGGATTCTCTGGCGCTGGATATCCTGGTATGGGATACCAAGGTTCTGGCTATCCGAATTATTAATAATAAAGAGCACATAGAATAAAGTCATTTAAGGGGCTGAGCTTTTCATATTGGCTAGTGTTATCGAAGGCTCTGCAATCATGGGAGGTTTTCGAACTCCATTTGGGGAATCCAAAAGAACGAATTAATTCCTTCGGATTTCAGAAACTCTTAAACATGAATAGAATTAGACCTAAAAAAGCTTGCAGACACAAAATCTGCAAGCTTTTTTACTTTTATTATGCTGGAGCATCCAGCTCATCTTCCTCGATCCTTTTTTCGTGGTGTTCAACATCTTTACGTGCATTAAAGCGATCTGCTTTTTCAAGTGTTACTGTAATGTTGTAGTCAGGAATCCCGGCGTACTTCTCGTATCTGCCTCTTGGCAATAAGAAATTTCCTTCTGGGAAGTGGACCTGTACATTTCCTCTTGAAATATCTACGAATTTCGCTCTGCCCTGGAATACTCCGAAGCCGTTGTAGAGCACTATTCCTTCGCCCTCTGCGATGCTAAGGTCCTGGGCATCTTGTGCATTCATCAATACATCATAACGGCCTGCGCCATTCAGTGGATCGACCTCATTGTAAACCATTGAATTGAATTGTTTGCCTCGGCGGGAGGTTACGATGAACTGGCCTTCCTTCTTCCCAAGGTCCGGTATATCGACAGTGATGAGATTTCCTCTGCCGTCAGGAGTAGGGCAGATGCCATCCTCGCATAACCATGCGCCGCCCCATTGGAACACATCTCCTGATTTGCTAAGGTGTTGAATTCCATCGTAATTCGGATTTGCCCTGGCGATTTCATTTCGAATCTCTTGACCATCTGCAAAATCAACCAAGTGAGCAGTTTCGGGCTTGACTCGTTTGGCTAAATCGATGTAAATCTTCCACTCGGCACGCGCTTCCTCAACCTGGTTTTTATTTCCTTCAATTTCCGGGCTAAAATAAACCATTCGTTCCGTAGATGTGGATGTACCGCCGCCTTCTTGCTCATAACGAGTTTTAGCAGGGAGAACGATGACAGCTTCTTTTGCATCAACAAGAGTCGAGGTATTCAGAATGATATCCTGATGTACGCGAATTTCAAGTTCAGACAAGGCTTTTTCAACAAAGATAGGGTCCGGCATCGTTTCCAGGAAATTCCCTCCGGATAAATAATACATTTTTATCTTCCGTTCGTGATCTTCTGGCAGCAGGATATTTTCAAGTGTCATTCCGACGATATCGCCTTGCCATTTTGGAAGCTCGAATCCCCATATATCTTCAATGCGCCTAATATTTTCGCCATAAAAATCTCCGCCTGGTAGAACGAATGGATCAGCTCCCATTTCTCCGCTTCCTTGAACAGAGGAATGACCGCGGAATGGCATGAGACCAGCATATTTTCTTCCCAGGTGACCTCGAAGGAGCGCAAGGTTTGCAACCTGTGAGATATTGTCAGTTGCGAAAGAATGCATCGTCAATCCCAATGCCCATGCGTAAACCGCATTTTTACTGTTTGCCAGCAGCTCGGCCAATTCAATTATGCGTTCTTTTGTAACACCTGAGGAAGTGACAATCTCCTCCCATGACTGTTCCTGGACTTTTTCCTTCAATTCTTCGTATCCGTTAACGTGCTGATCAACAAATTCATGGTTAATAGCTGAACCATGCTGAACTTTTTCCATGTCAAACCAATGCTTCATGATACCATGCATGAACGCGATGTCCCCGCCAATGTTAACCTGGTAAAAATCATCTGCTATTTTTGTTCCAAATAATGCTGATTCAGGATTTGATGGAATCCAATACTCATCCATTGCTGGTTCCTTGTAAGGGTTAACGACAATAATCTTTGTACCCTTTTTCTTTGCTTCAAGCATGTATTTCGATGAAACAGGTGAGCTGTTTGACGCTACGCTTCCCCAAAACAGGAGCACATCCGTGCCAATCCAATCCAAGTAGTTAGAAGTAGAAGCACCAACTCCAATGGAACGCTTAAGGGCAGTCTTGGAAGGGGAGTGGCAAATCCGGCTTGCATTGTCAATATTGTTTGTTCCGAGGAATCGTGATACTTTGCCAGCCACATAATAGGATTCATTTGTAATCCCACGGCTTGTCAGGTAAAAAGCGTACTGTTTTGGATCCAGCTTTTTCATTTTTTCTGCAATCATATCCATTGCTTCATCCCAGGTGATTCGTGAGAAATTTCGTTCGCCTTTTCTGCGGATCATTGGATATGGAATGCGTCCTAGTTTTCGAAGCTGGGTACTGTCATATTTCCTTAATTCATCAATATCAGCATGGAGGATTTCCTTATCGATGGAACCTGCAGTGTTCAAGCGAAGTACATTCAGCCTTGTTGTACAGATGTGTGGTCCATTCAAGGTCTGGTCGTGAAGTCCGGATACACCAAGAGCGCAGCCATCACATACACCTTTAGTTAAAATATTTGTTGCGTAACCGAAGTTATCCCGATTGTCCCAAAGGGTTTTAAACGTATCTCTTATATGTTTAGGCTTTACCTTGCCAAGTCCAAAAGGGATCGGGCTAACCCAATGTTTTGGTGCAGGCATAACCGCTTTTTTCTGTGGTCCTGGATGTTTTGTTTTTCCCAATTTAAAACACTCCTATTATGTTTCTACTAATTATTAAAACTTTGGATTTTAAAGTCTTTGAAATAGAAAAAACCACCGTATACTCAAAACATGTTTTGAGTAATGACGGTGGTTAGTCTTTAGCAGGATCGCTGCCAAGTGCCATACCTTTATTAACAATATTTCGCTTGAATATCCTCATCAAAAACAAAGATGGACATTCCAAAATCACGGTCAATATCTATATCTACAAAAAGTTCGACAAACTTGCATCCGAGGAATTCTTCCATATCAACTGGCGGATTTTTACGGTACATGTCCTTCACCATTTCAGTTCTGGCAGCCCTCAATGCTTGCTTGCCTTCATTGGCAGTGGCAATGAACTTCTCAACAGGAGAAAGGTTTCCTTCCATTTCACAGATTGCCCAGTTTTTGCAGAAGGTAGTGGTAATTTTGCTTGGTCCTTTGCCCATATGCTTTTTTCTGAAGGAGCGGACCAGATTGCTGAACTCTGCCTCGTATTTATTCATACTATCCTCCGGTCATCTGTACAGGTTATGAGATGATAGGTATTTTACCATACGAAGAAGCAATTAAAAAGAATTAACCAGCCAATCTTTCATTTGCTGCATTTTGTTCCCGCAATTTACGAATGTCCCTGCGGATCAAAATCGAAACTACGAGTGCAACTACAAATAGACCGGCAAAGAATGTTAAGCTCGTCGCATAGCTGCCTGTGTTATCCTTCATCCAGGCTGCAAACATTGGGCCTGCTAATCCTGCGGCTGCCCATGCAGTCAAGATATATCCGTGAATCGCACCAAGCTGTTTTGTTCCGAACATGTCTCCAATGAATGCCGGAATTGCTGAAAATCCTCCGCCATACATTGTGTAAACAATCGCTAGCATGACCTGGAAAAGGAATGCTTCTTTTGTATGTGGAAGCAAAGTGAATAATATGATTTGTGTCGCAAAGAATATAGTGTAAGTGTTAGGACGGCCGATATAGTCTGAAATAGAAGCCCATGCAATGCGTCCAAAGCCATTGAAAAGACCCATTACGCCAACAAGTGCAGCTGCTTCTGCGGTAGTCAGCCCGATGCTTTCTTCTGCTAAAGGTTTTGCTGCCGATAGTATGGCAATTCCGCATGTTACGTTAATGAATAGCATAACCCATAAATAATAAAATCTAGAGGTCTTAATCGCTTCATTAGCTGTCAGCTGAGCTAAGTCCTGCTTAATTTTAATTTTTCCTGATTGTGCTTTTTCCTTAAAGCCCTTTGGTGCCCAATCAACAGGTGGTCTTTCTAAGTAAAGGGACGATAGAGTCATGATAATGAAATATGCTGCGCCTAAAATATAAAATGTATTGGCTGTGCCAACAGACTTTATTAACGAATCCATAACCGGGCTGGAAATGGCTGCCGCAAATCCGAATCCCATGATCGCAAGGCCAGTTGCGAGACCACGGCGGTCAGGGAACCATTTCACTAGTGTTGATACTGGTGCAATATAACCTACCCCAAGGCCAATTCCGCCCAATACGCCGTAAGTGATATACAATAGTGGCAATGAGCCAAGATTTACTGCCAGTCCAGAGCCTAATATACCTGCTCCGAAAAAGCCTGCTGCCAGAAAACCAGCTTTTCTCGGTCCGTGCTTTTCAACAAAATGTCCAAGAAAGGCCGCTGATAAGCCTAAAAAAAGAATAGCGAGGCTAAATGTAAATTGAACCTGCTTTGATGTCCAGCCGAATTCTTCAATCAATGGATTCGTAAAGTTGCTCCAGGCATATACTGATCCAATGGAAATATGAATTCCCACTGCCGAAGCTGCAATAAGCCAACGATTCTTTGTTTTTTTCATCCTTTGTTCCCCCTTATTTCCTTTTGGAAAATCTCTTAAAAACTGTAATCTGTCAAATAGCGATACCATGCTTGAATATCAAACATCCGTTCAAGAAAATGAAGTATGTAAAATGCCAAAAAAACAGAAAAACCGCCAACTTCTTTAAATCCCCTAGGCAGCGGGGGATGACTAAAGAAAGATTGACGGTTAGTACTAAGCAGGTTTCGCTACTATCGGACCAACTGCTAATCGCTTACATTTCCATTGGACATCTTAACCGACGACAGGGTCGCTATCTCGAATCAAAATGTTACGGATTTGTGAACTTCAAAAAAATTCTATCACTTAATAAATGCAGATGCAACACCTATTAAGCTTGCTAAATCAATTTTACACTATGAATGTGTTGTAAATATTTCTTGTGAAAAAGATGGGATTGTGTTTAGATTTTAATATTCTCAAAATCTTAGAAGCTAAGGTGAAGACAATGTTGGAAAATATGAGTGATAAATATATCATTACAAAATATTTAAACGGACAATTCCAGGATGTGGAGGATGTCATCGTCAATGAGTTTCCGTTGACAATCTTTGTGAATGACGTGGAGTTTGCAACCATGGTCTGTACACCAACACATTTTGAGGAAATGGTTGTCGGTTTTCTGGCATCAGAAGGAGTCATACGTTTCTACAGTGATATTCATTCCATGAGTATTGATGAAAGCCGTGGGTATGCTTATGTCATGCTAAAAGCGGAAACCACCACTAACCAGCAATATTACTCTAAACGTTTTATTGGTTCCTGCTGCGGAAAAAGCCGCCAATTCTATTTCCATAATGATTCCAGGACTGCGAAAACTTCAACAGCAAAAACGACGATTACCGCTTCTCAAGCCATTGCACTTATGAACGAGATGCAAAACAATTCACAGGTCTTTCAGGAAACAGGCGGAGTACATAATGCAGCCCTTTGTAATCCTGAAGAAGTGTTAGCGTCAAGGACGGATATAGGAAGGCATAATGCCTTAGATAAATTATTTGGCTATAGCATTTTGAACCGAGTGCCTGTCCGTGATAAAATCATTGTTTTCAGCGGCAGGATTTCCTCTGAAGTACTATTGAAAGCTGCGAAGATCGGGGTAGGGATTGTCCTTTCAAAATCTGCTCCAACCGACTTGGCAATCAAGCTGGCAAAGGATTTGAATATTACAGCAGTTGGTTTTATCCGCGGCAGTTCTTTTAATGTATATTCTTGTCCGGAGCGGATTGTCGAGTAGTTTGTAACAATGATTTTTAAGCAGGTTGTTTAGGTTTGTCTTTGGGTAAATATTATTTTTAAATAATCC
>NZ_JBAVFI010000702.1:0-5071 GCF_049588175.1 Mesobacillus sp. | reverse complement strand
TTTTTCCAACCCTCACAACATTTCGGGCACATAGAACCTCTTTCTGTTACCTTTTTTCCTTCCCGCACTCCTGTTTGGGCATACAGAATCAATCTGATTTAAAAGGAGTTTTCCTACTCAAAACCGAACTAGTTTATTAGGAGGCGTTGTCTATGAAGGAGCTTGTCGGCAGCTGCGAGCAATGCGGCAAGGAAATTTTTTGTCTGGATGGTTTTTTGAATGGTGTTCATACGACTGATGGCAGAGTCCTTTGCTTTGAGTGTGAAGATAAAGAAACAGCAGAACCAAAATAAAAAATCCGCAAAGCATTTGCTTTGCGGATTTTCCTGTTATTCCTCGTCTACGGCCAGGTCTTTTACTGGCAGAGGCTCTTCTTCTTTATGTGTTACCTTACGAAGATTGAACAACGCTTTGATGCTGAACAGTGCAAGTGCTGCAACACCAATCAAGAAAATAGTGTCAGGAATCGCTCTTAGTGTCAGCAGCATTTGTACTGTATCCTGTTGCAGGAATTCAGCTGAACGGGATGCTGCATAACCGTTGAAGAATGCTTCTTTAATTTGCAAATATCCAACAGGCAGTAACGATAGGAATACCATGCCAGCGAGCCCCACATTCAGCATGATTACAATGAATTTAATCCACTTATCGCTCCATTTCTCCGGCTTTACAATATTTCGCAATGAGTAGACTAACACTGCTCCTGCGAACATTCCGTATACACCCATCATTGAGGCGTGACCGTGGGTAGGGGTCAGGAATTGCCCATGTTCGAAGTAGCTGACTGCAGGCAGATTGATTAGGAAGCCAAGTACCCCAGCACCTACTAGGTTCCAGATTGCTACAGAAATTAAAAACCAGAATGTTCCTTTATAAGGAAAGTCTACCCCGCCATCACGCATCATTTTATATTGTTCATATGCTTCTAAAATCAGCAGTGTTAATGGAATGACTTCTAAAGCTGAGAACACTGCGCCGAGGGCGATCCACACTTCTGCTGATCCGTTGTAATAATAGTGATGTCCTATACCGATGACTCCTGCTCCCATTAGCAGGATCAACTGGAAATACAATGCTTTTACTGTTGATTTTTTTGTAACAAGCTTCATTTGTACCATCAAGAAACCGATGACTACAACTGCGAATACCTCAAATATTCCTTCTACCCATAGATGGATAATCCACCAGCGCCAGTAATCAGCGAATGTATAATGTGTTCCTGGATTGATCATGAAGGCAAAGAAGTAAAACGCTGGAACTGCTATCGCTGAGTAGAACAATAGATGGATCAAACCGCCTTTATCAGACTCCCGCTTCAAGCCGCTCTTAATTCCACGGAATACTATATACAGCCAGATCAGCATACCGACTGCAAGAATGAACTGCCAGATGCGTCCCAGTTCGAGATACTCCCAGCCCTGATGACCTAAGAGGAACCAGTTGTTTCCAAGGTAGCCATTAGCGCCAAGCCACTGCCCAATCATGCTGCCAGCTACAAGGACTACCAAAGCCCAGAACAGTATGTCGACCAATAATCCTTGACGTTTCGGTTCATGCCCGCCTACAAGCGGTGCTACAAAAATACCCATTCCTAGCCACGCTGTTGCAATCCAGAAAATCGCCAGCTGCAGATGGAATCCTTTCGTAATGTTGAATGGAAGGATATCATGGACCCACTTCATTCCGAAGAAGCTGTCCGGTTCGATATAGTAGTGTGCAAGAAGCGCCCCAAACATCGCCTGGACGAAAAACAGCACCGATACCACCGCAAAATATTTACCTGTTTTTAATTGTGATGAGGTTAATGGCAGCTTCCTTAAATCTATTTTTGGGAAGTTCCCTTCCTTATATGCTTCCTGCATTCCAAGATGGTAACGATAGAACACATACAAGATAAGTCCGACAAATAATATCAGTATTGTTACACTTGCACCGCTCCACCAAACGGCTGAGAATGACATGGTGTTGCCTGCATCTTCATAATATGGCCAGTTATTCGTATACGTAATATTATCATCAGGTCTTTCAGTACTTGAAAGCCATGCAGTCCAGAAGAAGAAATCTGAAATCTGTTCAATTTGGTCCCCTTTAGAAACCCAAGCGCGTTCCCCTGCCGGCATGTGCTTTTCCTGGATCAGGCCAGGTTTAAGTCCCCAATGGTCTCCTTCTGTAAAAATCCCATGATAGAATTCTTTTACCTTACTATGTCCGTAAATCTGAGCATCAGTTAATACCAGTTTGTCTGTATCGGGTACATAACGATTTTCACGCATTTCCTTCTTTACATTGTCACGAATGATTACTTGTTCATCCTTGCTTAATTCTTTAAAAGCCTTATCGTATTTTTCCTGTGATCGGAAGTCCTGCATTCCTTCTGTGTATATTTTCAAGGCTTCTGCTGTATAGTCAGGCCCCATATATGAACCATGGCCCAAAACGGTACCATAATCCATCAAACCATACTTTTGAAAAACTGCCTGCCCACCCATAATGCTATCCTTCGTTAAAATGACCTCACCTTTCTCGCTTGTTACTTCAAGCGGCCGTGGAGCCATTTCTTTAAAAATCCAGTATCCCCCTGTTAGGAGCACTGTAAAGCTAAGTAATAATGTAATAATGAGTACGGATTTCAACAGTGAGTTCTGATTCTTCTTGACCACTGCTTTTGTGGATGTCCCATGCTGGATTTCCATTTCCATACATCCCCTTCCTGTTTGATTTACACCTTCATTTTAAGAGTAAATAGACTTTCAGATTGTGAACTACCGCATGTACTTGGTGTGATTTTTACCACAGCAATGAGAATTATTTTCAAAAAATCGTCAATATATGATTCAAGTCACTTAGTCCTCCCGGTTCCGTTGATAAAATCTATAGTAGAAACTTAAATGAAGGTAGAGGAGCAGATTTATTATGCATGTATCCCAAATCAGGCAGCAGTTGAGTGAAGTACCTATTTTTAAAGAACTATCAAGTCAGGAGCTGGATACGATTGTTGAAATTGCCCAGCCAAGATTTTATAAGAACAAGATGTATGCTTTCATGCAGGGAGATGCTCTGGATCGCGTTTTTTTCATAAATTCAGGAAAGGTAAAAATTTATAAAACAGATCCTTCAGGTCGAGAACAAATTGTATCGGTGCTTGAAACCGGAGAAATGTTCCCGCATGCAGGATTTTTCCGAAAGGGACAGTATCCGGCACATGCGGAGATTATGGAGGATTCGCACCTGATCGTAATCCCGATCAGCAAGTTCGAGGAAATACTTGTGGCTTACCCACTATTATCGATTAAATTGTTCAGGGTGTTGGGAGAGAAAATCATAGACCTGCAGGCAAGACTCGAAGAGCAGATTCTGCATAACACGTATGAGCAAATCATCATGCTGCTGCTCCGCCTTTGTAAGACAAATGGTGAGAAAATGAAGCATGGATTTAAACTGACGACACATTTTACGAATAAAGAGTTTGCTAATATGATTGGAACCTCTCGTGAAACAGTGAGCAGGACCATCAATTATTTAAAGAAGAAGGATTATCTGAGTGTTGATGACGATGGATGTTATTTAATCGACCATGAGAAATTGCATCAGGAATTATTTTAAATTGCTCTTTGGAAATTCTTGTTAAGATTTAGCCCCAAAACCGAAAAAATGCATTCCATCACCCACTTGTTATAAAAGTTTGGGAAATACCTTTTCATTTGTTAAGTGATACACGTCACGGAAGAAATAATTGATAACCATTATCATTTAATTAGATTAAAAAAATGAGGAGCTGAACGTTATGAAGCAGAAAACAATCGAATTGGATGTAAGAGAGGATATCAATAATAAGCTGGAACCATTTCAAAAAATAATGGAGGCTATTTCAGAACTGCAATTAAATGATATTCTTATTCTCCACGCACCGTTTAAGCCTGTCCCTTTATATGGAGTTATGAAGGCTAAAGGCTTTGAGCATGAAGCCGAAAAGATCGATACTAAGCATTATAAAATCACTTTTACTAAAAAAGGAGGGAAATAGGATGATACTCGACAACCGGGGACTAGAACCGCCACAACCTATGATGAGAACGCTGGCGGCACTTGAAGATCTGGATAAGGGGCAAACACTTGTGATCATAAATGATCGCAGACCGATGTTCCTGTTTGAACAATTAGATGATCTTGGATACATCTATTTGACTGAACAGCAGGAAGATGGGAGCTATAAAGTTACTATTTCCCGAAAAGCAGGGTGATCACATGATTCAGGTTAGTAAGGGGAACGAAACAAATATTAAACTGCCCTTTGCTTTTATTGCTTTTAGCATGTTCGCTATGGTTCTTTCACAGCTTCTCCTGTTACTTAATGGTGAACTGTTAATATCAGGAACCTACCGAATTCCACCTATATGGTCTGCTGCCCACTTGTTTGTACTTGGATGGGCATTAATGGCCGCCATGGGTGCAATGTACCAGCTTGTGCCTGTTGCATTCTTAACCCCTATCTGGAATGAAAAATTCGGGTTTGCGCAATTTTCAGTGACCGCTGTGGGAATCGCAGCATTCGCAGCTGCTCTATACATTAGCCCTCAGGATGCATTGATTCCTGGAATCGTAACTTTAACAGGAATTTTGATGTTCCTTTTCCAGATGTTCATGACCCTTAAAAGCCAGGCTAAACCAAACATACTTACTCTGTTCGTAGGCTCTGCCCTTATTTCTTTGCTGGCTACCGTCATACTAGGCATTATGCTTGTCCTTAGCATTAGAACAGGATTTGCATCAGTTCATTACCAGATTATATTCAAAAGTCATTTGGTTTTGGGAACTGCAGGCTGGTTTACTCTGTTGATTTTCGGTTTTTCTTATAAAATGGTGCCGATGTTCTCACTTTCACATGGTTATTCGATGAAACCTGCTGTGTATATTTTCACTATATATATTTCAGGCATTATAGCATTATTATTATCATTTATTTTTAACAGCCACCTGATTCAAAGTACAGGAACGTTCTTGCTGTTAGCAGGCTTTCTGCTCTTCACATGGCATATTAAAAAGATAATTGACAAGCGAGTGAAAAAGAACC
>NZ_JBAVFI010000701.1:0-2666 GCF_049588175.1 Mesobacillus sp. | reverse complement strand
ACCTTCATCGCTGCTCAAATCACGGCTCGCTTACTGCTCAATGGAACCCAAGCCATGCTGGTCGTGCTGATTGCCCATTTCGTCTTTAGTATAGAGGTCGCTGGTTCATGGCTTGCCTTGATTTTTTTCATTGTACTTGGCACACTTGCGTTTATGTCACTTGGGTTTATTATTGCCGGAATTGCGAAAAATCCGGAAAGTGCAGGCCCGATTGCAGGATTTATTACGTTTCCGATGCTGTTTCTTGGAGGAGTGTTCTTCCCAATCAGTAATATGCCAGATATCATTCAGCCGATCGTAAAGATCCTGCCGATAGCTCATTTGAGTTCTGCTTTGAGGGAAACGATGAACCTTGGAACACCTTTCCTTCAATTAGGGACCGAAACTCTCGTATTAGGTTGTTGGTTAGTTGGAGGGTTTGTACTGGCTAGTTATGTGTTTAAGTGGGAGTAGGTTGTGGAAGCATGGGGACGTACCTTATGCTTCCATTTCTTTATAGGTACTTTCATCGGTTCCATTAAATTATGCAAAATTCAAAGAAGCATGGGGACGTATCTTATGCTTCCTTTTTATAGAAGCTTTCATCGGATCCTTTACTATTATGATTCATCATTCTATTGTCAAGGAAGCGAAGGGTGCGTCCCTCTGCTTCCAATAGGCATTTGAACAGTCAGCTTCTATCTTTGATAGAGCTGTTTTTTTATTGAATCAATTAGTCGAAGTAGGTTGAATAGGGTGTTTCGTTTCAGTTAAGGTCGAAAGCCAAATATTAGTGGCAAAAATAACCAAATAAACTAAGAAGGATAAATACAATTTCCAGCCCGTATAGGTAAAAACATGGAATTTAATTGAAATCCATTCTAGTGTGATTGCTACCCCTGCCCAAAAAATAATATAAAAAAGAAGCTTTGACCCCTTAGGTTTTTTATATTGATAGAAATTCACAACAAAGTAAGGCAGGGTCGGGTAAGTGACAAAGTGCAATAATTCATCAAATAGTTCAAGTGTTTTATGATCTATCGTAAAGTAAAAGTCATTTGGTTTTACACCAATGGTTACATCGGCCAACAGAGCAAGAAAGATATTAAAGGTCCAAATAATAGTAATGGTAACGGCAGATAAGTGCCTGGTTAATTTAAACATGATAATCCAAGATACAACTGTGGAAAGAATAATAAATATTTCATTCTCATCAAATTGTATAGGAAGAGGTAAAATCATCTAGTCTTCACCTCAATGCTACTATTAATAAGTTTATCTAAATAAAAGGAGTAAATTGCTAATACTATAATTATTAGACTGTATCTCAAATATCCATAAAGAACATTCCAATTTACCCATTCCAAATAACCAATTTTAACGAAATAGATTTCAATACAAATTAGTGCTGTTAAGAATACGAAAAGATGGATAAGTTTACTGACAATCGATTTTTTAGTGAACAAAATATAAATTAACCATAAAAGCAAAGCTGGCTTGAGAGATAACTCTGGAATTTTTTGTGTCCAAAAAATTAATTGACTTGAGGGATCTTGCTTTGTTAATTTTAAATTTAAATTCAAAATGACACCAGAATTTGTAATAAGAATATTGGAGAAAAAATAACTGCCCAAGACATTAGTGACGTTCATTTTCTTGATTAAAAAATATATAGAAAGGATAGATAAAATTGCTAATATTATAAAAATCCACAATATTTTCACGTTAGTTGTCACCTTCTTTCTTTATATGTACCTTATTTTATACATAAAGTTATTTATTATTAGTGGGTATAGTAAACACTTGAGACCACTGCGAAGCATGGGGACGTATCTTATGCTTCCATATATTTATAGAAGTTTAAAATGATGAGTCAGAATCCTCCTGTAAAGGAAGCGAAGGGTACGTCCCTCTGCTTCCAAATTTTTTTGCGGAAAAATGAAACCAACATACCCATTCAGAACGACATACTAGTGAAAATAAAAAATGGAGGTTGCCCAGTTGAGTGAGGAACAGAATTTATTCAATTTAATTCGGGCAGGGGATGGGGAAGCGTTCAGCCACCTGGTCGAAAACCTGCTTTCTTCGGCTTATAAGACGGCTTATCTGATCCTTGGTTCGAGGGAGCTTGCTGAGGATGCTGTCCAGATTGCCTTGGAGGACTGCTATCTCAGTATTTTGCGAGATATCGAAATCCGCCATTTTAAAGCATGGTTTTACCGGCTCGTCTATACCCGTTCAATCGACGTTTATCGGAAGCAAAAGCGAAATCAATTTACTGATCTAGAGGATAATCCAGAAGCGATCTCCAAGATGAAGTCCGAGTCGGCTCAGGAAAAGGCCGTTGAAAAGGAAACAAGGCAGGAATTGCTTCAGCTCATCACTTATTTAAAGGATGAACAGCGAGTCCCGCTGCTGCTGTATTACTTTGAAAACTTATCAGTCAAGGAAATCAGCATGATTCTTAATGAAAACAGCAATACCGTGAAAACAAGGTTGTCCCGTGGCAGGAAAAAGCTTGGAGAACTCATGAAAAAGCATAGCCACTATCAAAAGGAGGAGCAGTCATATGGAATATGAAAAGGATGAGCTGCAGGTCCCTGTTTCACTGGAGAATTTTTCAAAGAATTTGCCAGGGCGATTCGTGGCTGGAGAATTTGATGAAGCCAGGATGGAGAAGGTTGGCA
>NZ_JBAVFI010000700.1:0-2291 GCF_049588175.1 Mesobacillus sp. | reverse complement strand
AATACATACAGGTGGAATTTTTTATAAGTATATTTCAGGATCCAAAATGAGCCAACGAAGAAGGGTCCCCAGATCAATGGGAGTTCACCTAATACATTAGGTTTGATGTTAAATGGCCACCACCACCATTTTCTCTTCTCTGCGAGCATGCCTTCAAATGTTACGTAAATGCCCATGAATAAGGCACCAGGAAGGAACTTTTTTATCGTATGTTTGCCTAAAAGAGGGAAGGTAAGCCACGGCAATATCGTTAATAGCAGTAAGAAAAATTTTGTCTTCTTCATTACGCAACACCCTTTAGAGGAATGAAATGATTTCGTGCTAGATTTTCTTATTATTGCTTAGATGAGGAAAAAGATGAGTGCAAATGATAATTAAATTTATTTGAAGGCATATTAGAAAAATATTTGGAAAATAATTCATTTCTTCTTGCTTCTGACCGTATTTATTAGGAGGAGAAGGAGGGAGAGTCAGATGATTTCTCTATGGGATGAACATTTATTTTGGCTGGAAATGCTTCAGGATCATGCATTTTTCGTTAGAGATCATTTATCACCATCAGAGGTGCAGTATGTGAATTTGGCACAGCAGTACATTAATTTATACGGAAAGTTGTTATCACTTTTAAAAACGATTCCCCGTTCGGCACAGTTTTTTGACAGGGAAATGATTGAATTTGCAGCTCAGGTATGGCCCGTTGCAAAAGGGTATCTTGATTTTGAAGGCCATATACAGGCATTAAGAATTGATAACGATGTTAATCTGAATTTATCTCCCACTTATTTTAATGGTACCCAGATTGAAAACGCGGAATATTTGAGGATATTAAGCCAGTTGGCAGAGGGGAAAGACCCAGTACCTCTCGCTCTGCCAGAATTGTTGGATCTTTGGCTTGAGGATCAGTTAGGCCATGCGGTGCTATTCGAGAATATGTTAGACCCAATTGAGGTCGTTGCAAAAAGGCAGGCAGAAGCTTACATTAGCAAATACCAGCTATTTATTGTCCAGAACCATCACTTAAAAGGCTATTTACGGGTAAAAGAACCCGGATTTGCACGACAAAGAGAATTCGTCTATGACGTGGGCAGAACAACACTCGAAATGAATCGCTTTATTATCGGCATGGTGAACAAATTTAAATCAGATAGACTAATGAACAAAACGGACCTGCGCTTTTTGGAGCATCATTTTCCTGAAACTTGTTATTTCCTTACGAAGCTAAGTTATTATGAACCGAGATTGCAAGCGGAAATCGGCAATTGTTCGCTTGTAAAACCGTCTTTTAATTAATTGCATAAAAATCACTGTAAAAGGAAAAAAGCAATGTATTCCATTGCTTTGTATACCTATTTTTAGATGACTTATAATTTCATGAGGAATTATATCAATTAGGACTTTCACAAGAGAAAAAGCCTTCCAATTTAGGGAAAGGGCTTGATCCGTTGTTCAATTGATAATAATTTGAGTCCTTTTGCATGTTAGGATGAAGAGTTAAAATATGGTATAATTTGCTCGTACAGCAAATTGCAGGGTGGGCAGAGGTCACCTCCATTTCGGTATTAGGAAGGAGGTGATGCTGTTGGTAACTTATGAGGCAATGAATTTGGTTGTGAGTTTCGCGACTTTGATCGTTGCTGTAATTGCCATTGGTATTTCTTCAAACAAAAAGAAATAACCTACCCTGCACGCCAATGTTGGAATAGGTTATTTCTTGTTTTAACCGGCCGCTGCACTTCAGGCAGCTTGCTGTACATGAGAGTTCCGGTTGCAGCCGGGACTCTTTTTTAATTTATGTTGTTTATATGTAAATTATATACATAAACAAAAACATTATCAATTAAAGCACTCAAAGTACAATATTTTAGACAGACTGCACTGCTATATCCCGCGGTTTAAAACCGGCTTTAATAACTATATGTACGATGTTATAGCAGATTAAAATATATGAATGTGAAAAATTATTGAACTATTTGTGAACATTATGTGACATTTTTTCGTAAATTCTGTTAATATTAAAATTACAAACGAAAAAGTGGGGGAATGAGAAGTGGGAAAGCTTCTTATGTATTTTTATCTAGTAGTTAGCATTTATTGTTTTGTAAGCGGATTCTTGGCGTTGTATACACATGGATTTCAACATGCGGTATTATCGCTATTCCTTGCAGTTTTCAATTTCGCGATGTTTTCCCTTTTTAAAAAAGAAGGGAAGCTGCCAAGACTGCGCGTGATCAAGGGACATAAAGAGGAACTTGCTTAATGCATTGCTGCAGGTGAAATCTAAAAGTGAATTG
>NZ_JBAVFI010000699.1:0-5883 GCF_049588175.1 Mesobacillus sp. | reverse complement strand
ACAGTAATGGCATTGTTCATTTTTTGGAGAACGCTAAATTATTACCAGGATGAAACGAGTAGTTCTGAAAGTGTTTGGCTGGTACTGACAATTCTCGTCGGTTTGTTCCTATCACCGCTAGCACACTTTTATGATGGGGTTTATCTGAAACAGATAGCATTTCTCTTGACCTTTCAATTGCTGTTTATTATTTCAGGTCAATTTTTTATAAAATGGATTGAGATTGAACTAGTATCAAAAAGAAAGTTTGCATGGGAATTTTCAAAATTGCTCGGACTTGGGCTTTTAATTATGGTGATTCTTACCTTTGGAAGGAATCTCATCAAGAGTATTTTCTTCAGTATCCTGCAAGGGATTGGCTGGATCTTTTCTATTCTTCTTTACCCCTTATTTTCATGGGTCGAAAACCCGGTCATTAAAGAAAGAGCTAGCCGGCTATTATCCTCTAGACAGCAGCCCGCAAAAGAGTACGAATCTCCGTTTGCCAATGCGAAGGAGCTGATTGATCCTGATCTATGGGGACCAATACTCTTTGCAGCAATCGGGGTGCTGATCTTCTTTTATCTATACAAAAAAACAAGCTTATTCAATAAAGTGCAGGAGGTTGGCGTATCACCTAGCGGTTATGTAACATCAAGCTCACTCGATGATTCCTTGTACAGTGACCCCTTCTATAAAAATCGTCCAGGAAAGCCTGTAAACCAGATACGCAAAGAAATATACCAGCTCGAGAAGTATGCTCAGAAAAAGGACTTGGCCAGATTAAACCATGAAGCGATCAACGAATGGCTGCAACGGCTGGGGATTGATTATAATGAGCGGACGGTTAAAACGTATCAGCAGGTAAGGTACGGAGCATCTGCCGAAGATGAAGTCGAGGAATGGTTTAAAGAAGAAATAAAAAGCATTAAAAAACAGTTAACAATCCTGCAAAAAGAAAGAAAAGAAGCAAGTAAGTCAGAAATTAAAATATCCCTGAAGAATGTTTTTAAAAGATAGGATTTTTGGTTTATAATTTTCAAAAAGGCTTTTTTCTATAAGATTGTTGTTTTTATTGAAACAAAGAATCTTTGAAAAAAAGCAATTGATAAAAACAATTGTCACAATTTCGCTAAAATGAAAACGTTTTAATTAAAAAAATGCCTGAAACCTTGAAAAAACCAGTGTTTTTTCATTGTCTAACACTTTTCAAAATGCTATTCTTTTGTGTGGGATGCCAGTTGTGGATATTTAAATGGAGAGCGTTGTGCAGATAGAGTAATGTCTAGCTGCAGCGGCCAGCCCCTCGGGTCATTAGCCGTCCGGCTTTGGCGGCAGAGCTGCCTCCTCGCAGGCCGTCTTATGCCTGTAGGACTTGCACAGGATGTGCTGGCGTCGACGTTGCCACAGGAAGTGGCGTTTTTAGTCGACGTTCAATTCTGAGGTGCTTCCGCTTTTCTTTGTGGATACGATTGGAAATAATATATGGTGTGAAAGAACCTTACAAATGGGTAAAATACAATTATCATTTTAGCTAGGCCGGAAATTTTGACCTTTCGCTGAATTGAACCATTTAGTTTGGAAGGCATCATGTATGGTCATCTTAATCATTTAATATAAAAGGAGAATGATCTAATATGGTACAAAAACAGTTCAAGGTTGTTGCTGAAACAGGAATCCATGCTCGTCCTGCTACAATGTTGGTACAGGCTGCAAGCAAATTCGATTCAGAAATCCACTTAGAATATAAAGAAAAAAAGGTTAACCTTAAATCAATCATGGGTGTAATGTCATTAGGAATCGGCCAGGGAGCAGATATTGCGATCATCGCTGAGGGAAGCGACGAGCAAGATGCTCTTAACACACTAGAAGAAACTTTAAAAAGAGAAGGTTTAGCTGAATAATGGGCTTTCTTCAGGGAATTGCCGCTTCAAATGGAATTGCAATTGCAAAAGCCTATAAGCTCGTAGAACCGGATTTTTCTTTTGAAAAAAAGACAGTCGAAGCACCTGCTGATGAAGTGGCACGTTTTAAAGCTGCCCTTCAAACTGCAAAAGCTGAGCTTGCACAAATCCGTGACCACGCAGGTACTGAATTGGGTGCCGACAAGGCTGCAATATTTGATGCACATCTTCTAGTTTTAAGTGATCCAGAATTGATTTCACCCATCGAAGATAAAATCAATACCGAAAATGTAAATGCTGAACACGCATTGAAAGAAACAGCTGATATGTTTATCAGTATGTTTGAGTCAATGGATAATGAATACATGAAAGAACGTGCTGCGGACATAAGAGATGTGACCAAACGTGTAATGGCACATTTATTAGGTGTTCAAATTCCTAATCCTAGCATGATTGCTGAAGAAGTAGTCATAGTCGCTGAGGATTTGACACCATCTGATACTGCACAGCTGAACCGCCAATTTGTTAAAGGTTTTACGACAAATATTGGCGGGCGTACATCCCATTCTGCAATCATGGCTCGTTCCATGGAAATTCCTGCAGTCGTTGGCACAAAAACAGCAATTGATGAAATCAATAATGGTGACATGGTCGTTGTTGATGGATTAAAGGGTCAAGTACATTTTAACCCTACTCCAGAAGTGCTGGAAGCCTATAAAAAGATTCAGGAAGACTTCGAAAAACAAAAAGCTGAGTGGGCTAAGCTTGTAAATGAAAAAACAGTTACAGCTGAAGGACACCATGTGGAGCTTGCTGCTAATATCGGAACACCTAAAGATTTAAAGGGTGTTATTGAAAATGGCGGTGAGGGAGTAGGTCTTTACCGTACAGAGTTCCTTTATATGGACAGGGATCAGCTTCCAACCGAAGAGGAACAGTTTACTGCGTATAAAGCTGTGCTTGAAGGAATGGAAGGAAAGCCAGTTGTTGTCAGAACGCTTGATATCGGCGGCGATAAAGAACTTCCGTACTTGAACCTCCCTAAAGAAATGAACCCATTCCTTGGTTTTAGGGCGATTCGTCTTTGCCTCGAGGAGCAGGACATTTTTAGGACGCAGCTTCGTGCCCTTTTACGTGCAAGCGTTTATGGCAATTTAAAAATCATGTTCCCTATGATCGCAACATTGGTAGAATTCAGGGAAGCAAAAGCAATGCTTGAAGAAGAAAAAGCAAAATTAGTAAATGAAGGCATCCAGGTTGCGGAGCACATCGAGCTTGGCATCATGGTGGAGATTCCTTCAACTGCAGTACTTGCAGACCAGTTTGCTAAAGAAGTTGATTTCTTCAGCATTGGAACAAACGATCTGATTCAATACACAATGGCTGCAGACAGAATGAACCAGCAGGTTTCTTACCTGTATCAGCCATACAATCCATCGATTCTTCGCCTTGTAAAAATGGTCATCGATGCTGCCCATAAAGAAGGAAAATGGGCTGGTATGTGCGGTGAGATGGCTGGAGACGAAACTGCGATTCCAATTTTGCTTGGTTTAGGCCTTGACGAGTTCTCTATGAGTGCTTCTTCTATCCTGAAGGCACGCTCGCTCATCAGGCAGTTAAATAAAGCTGATATGGAAAAACTGGCTTCTACTGTGCTAAACATGAGCACAACTGAAGAAGTGGTAGAAGCGGTAAACCTCTCTTTAGGTTTGTAACAAAATTGTAATATAAAAAATGTTTTACCCTATAGATGGCGGGTATATATGAGTAAGCACTTTGGTTAGACTGAAAGTAAGCTAATCATTCTCATTTTCCCCCAGATTTGGCCGGCTGTTAATCAGCCGGCATTTTTTTGTGTAAAGGGAACGGTGACGTTTACTAATTCGATGTTTGAAAAGTGGCATTGGAACAATGGAGGGGTTGAAAATATCATATCTCCCCCGCTGTTTCAATAAAGGTCATTGGGACAATGGAGGGTTAGAATTCACCACGTCGGATGTTCCAATAAAGGTCATTGGATTATTATATGAGGCGAAAAGGAACATTCGTATGTTTTTCTCTCATAGAGAAAAGTATATAAAGGTTGAATAGCTATCCACCTTCCATCAATCGCAAATTTAAAAATACTTCTTATAAAAAACGAAGGATCCTTCTTGATTCTTAAAAAATATTCTCTTTTTTAAACGGATTTCTCCACTCCATCAGCATTCCGTAATTTAAAGATTCTTCATCCTCAAGATAGTTGGCCACTGGTTTTACTGGGGTACGCGTGCAACGCAGCAAAAAGGAAACGACGGGATCTTTTAGTTCTCCTTTTAAAACCTTTTCAATATACTCTTCAATCGATAATTCATCTGAATGAAGATGATATCCAGGCATCCTTCCCCCGCCAAGCAGCCTATCCAAGCCTAAATGGACCACAGTTTCATACATCGACTGCAGCAACCATTTTCCTAAACCGAGCTTTCTGTAGTTGGGGCTGATGCAGATATCAACTATGTATAAAGTATTGCCATTACAATCGTGATTGCGGATGTATCCGTTATCTGTGATATCTGCCCAAGAATGCTTCAGATCATTATCTCCTAGTTTTACAATCAGACCAGTAATCGAGCCAGCAATCTTTCCATCTATTTCAACGCAAAGCGCTCCTTCGGGAAACAAAGTAATATGGTTTTTAAGCTGCTCTGTATTCCATAATAGTTCCTCTGGAAAAGGAGGAGGAAAAGCCTCCCGCTGAACTCGAATTAACTCATCAAAGTCATCTTTAGTGTAATTTCTTATTACAGCTTTTACTGGCATCGTATGGTCGAAAACAAATAAATCCTTCTTAAACATGATCGCACCTCGAATTTTTAATATAGCTTGAGTTTAAAAAAAACAATAAAACACGTCAATTTTCAGTTCATTATTTTATTCCTTGAGTTTATGATAACCGAGAAACAATATATGTACTGTTAAAAATGAAATTACTAGAAAATTCTTATATAATTAAATTAATACATATAAGGGGGAATACATATGGAACTCCAGCTTAGCGGGAAGACAGCTGTTATCGCTGCCTCTAGCCAGGGACTTGGCAAGGCGATTGCAGAAGGACTTTTGAGGGAAGGTGCAAATGTTGTCATATCAGGAAGGGATGAGGAAAAACTAAAAGATATAGTTTCTGAATTAAAGCAAATCGGCAGCGGTAAAGTCGTTTTTCAAAGAGCAGACATCACAATCCCCGAAGATATTAAGCAGTTAATTCAAACTGCAGTCGACCAATTTGGTGGTGTGGATATTCTGGTCAACAATGCCGGAGGTCCTCCTGCAGGCTCCTTTGAAGCTATTACTGATGAGCAATGGCAAACTGCCTTCGAATTGAATTTACTGTCCTATATCAGGCTGATTCGTGAAGCATTGCCGTTTTTAAAAGAGCATGGAGGGAAAATTATTAACATTGCCTCCTCTTCAATCAAAGAACCGATCCCAGGACTCTTGCTGTCAAACACTTTCAGGACAGGCATAGTTGGTCTGACAAAGACTCTTGCTCAGGAACTAGCTCAATATGGCATTTTAATCAATACGGTTGCACCTGGCCGAATTGCTACAGATCGTGTAAGACACTTGGACGAGGTGAACGCGGAGAAAATGCAAATTTCTCGTGAAGAAGTCGAAGAAAGAGTTAAGGGAACTATTCCTTTAGGGCGTTACGGAAAGCCGGAGGAGTTTGCAAAGGTGGTTGTTTTCCTGGCTTCTGACGCTAATTCTTATATGACAGGCAGCTCATTCCTCGTTGATGGCGGAATGGTCAAATCAATTTAATAAATAGGTTTGAAATAATGAAACAATGGGTATATAAACATTGCGCATAAAATTGCAGATCGTTCTGGAAGGCCGGAGAAGTTTTTCTTCGGCTTTTTTATATGTTTTTTTCTCTTTTTTTAAAAAATTATGTGTGCAATATTCAAACAACATCAATGCCAAAATAGTAACTGTAATGATAAAATGTACTTAA